>NZ_JBFAZW010000130.1:0-26705 GCF_040682015.1 Dactylosporangium sp. NPDC051485 | reverse complement strand
TGCGCCGCCGCGTGCCTCCCCGCCACCGCCGGGGCGCGGCTGGGGGCGCGCCCGGCCCGGCCGGCGCCCGCGGGCGGCCCGGCCGAGGCCCGCGCCGGGGTGCGGCGGGCGGTCGCCGAGGCGGTGCGGTGGACCTGGCGGCACGCCGCCGTGCGGACCCTGGCGCTGACCATCCTCATCTTCAACCTCGCCTTCGGGGCGGCCTGGTCGGTCCTGGTGCTCTACGCGCAGCGGCGGCTCGGCCTCGGCGCCGCCGGCTTCGGGCTGCTCACCACGCTCAGCGCCGTCGGCGGCCTGGTGGGCACCGGGCTCTACGGCTGGATCACCCGCCGGGTCAGCCTGGGCAACATCATGCGCGCCGGGCTGATCATCGAGACGCTGACCCACCTGGCGCTCGCCGTGACCACGTCGCCCTGGGTCGCCGCGGCCATCCTGTTCGTCTTCGGCGTCCACGTGTTCGTCTGGGGCACCACCTCGATCACCGTGCGCCAGCGGGCGGTCCCGGAGCACCTGCAGGGCCGGGTCGGCAGCGTCTACACCATCAGCGTCTACGGCGGCCTGGTCGTCGGCTCGCTGATCGGCGGCGCCCTGGCGACCCGGATCGGCGTCACCGCGCCCTTCTGGTTCGCCTTCGCCGGCTCAGCGGTCTTCGTCGTGCTGCTCTGGCGCCAGTTCGCCCACATCGCCCACGACTGAACGGGCGCCGGCCGCGGCGCCCGGCGACCGCCAGCGCAGCGGCGTCTCCGGGCCGGCGGCGATCAGGCGACCGGCGTAGCCGGCGAGGGTGCCGGCGCCCGGCGCGGATCCCGCCGCCGCCCACGGGGTCGCCGGGTCGGTCGACGGCGGGCGGGCCAGCAGGCGGTTCCCGGCGGCCACGGCGTACAGGCGGCCGTTGAGGGCGGTCAGCGCCACCGCGCCGGCCGAGTCGCCGATCGGGCGCCACGGTGCGGGTTGCGCGGGGTCGGGCGGCAGGTCCAGGGCGGACAGGTACAGCAGCGCGCCGCCCGCGGTGGCGGCGAAGAGGCCGGCGTCGCACAGGGCCACGGCGCGGGTGCCCGGCGGGACGGCCGCCACGTCGGTCCACTCCGCGCGGTCCGGGGTCGGGTCGCGGTACAGCAGGCGCCCCTGGTCCGTCACGGCCCACAGGCCCAGCCACATCCGCCCGGCGGCCTCGCGCGGGGCGGCGAGGGCCACGACACCGTCGGCGCGGCCGATGCTGCGCCACGGCAGGTTCTGCGCGCACGCCTCGCGGGTCAGCAGGGCGCCGTCGGCGGCGACGGCGAAGAGCCGGTCGTCGCAGGCGGCCAGGGCGGTCAGGTCGGCCGGCGGGCCGATGACGTCCCAGGCCGGCGGGGGCGTGGTGAGGCGGTCCAGGACGTTGCGGGTGATCCGCTCGACCACCGCGTCGTCGAGGCCCTTGCCCCAGTTCACGGTGGCCGCGGTGAACACCGTGCCGGCGCCGAGGCCGAACACGCCCATGGTGGCGGCGCCGCCCTGGCCGTAGCGGCGCCAGTGGCGCAGGTCCGCGGTGGCCAGCACGACGAACGACGGCGGGGTGCCATCGCGGCCGGTGGCGCGGGGCACGCCGTCGACCTCGGCCACCTCGGCGGCGTCGGTCTCGTAGCCCAGCGTGCCCTGGCCGAACTTGTCGCCGTCGGCGAGGCCGGTGCCCGCGAAGACCCAGTGGTCGGCGAAGCGGGCGGTGTAGGCCTCGCGGCCCATGACCACCATGCCGTCGCCCCAGGCGCCCGCGCCGCGGCGGAAGCTCACGCCGGTCATCGCGTTCTCGGGCCGGTGCACCGGGGCGCTGGACCACTCGACGGTGACCCGGCCCGGGTCGGTGGCGGCCATCGGGTCGGTGGTGGCGTCGCGGTGGCAGACCATCGTGCGGCCGCCGTCCTCGAGGCGCATCTGCCACCAGGCGGTGTTGGCGCCGAAGACCGCCACGTTGCCGCCGCGGCGGGCGAAGCCCTCGACGGCGTCGCGCATCTCCCACGTCCAGTACTCGTCGTGGGCGCAGACGACGAGCAGGCGGTAGCGCGACAGCAGCTCGTCGCCGCCGTGCAGGTCGAGGTTGGAGCAGTACTCGACGGGGTAGCCGGCGCGGGGCAGCCAGCGCAGCAGCGGCTCCTCCCAGCGCTCCGGCGGCGGTCCGCCGCCCGGGCGGTCGAACGTCACGCGGGTGGCGCGCAACGGCTGCTCGGCGTAGTAGAGGCCCTCCCCCGGCTCGCCGGCCCGGTTGTACGCCTGCCAGGTGGCGAACGGGACCGACACCAGGATGGGGGCGTGCGCGCCGGGGTCGGCGGCGCGCACGGCGAACCAGGCCTCGTCCTCGCCGGCCCCGTCGACGCGCGGCTGCTCGCCCGGGCGGGCGAACGTCGCGCGGTAGAGGGAGCTGGGCCAGCCGGCCGGCACGTCGAGGGTCCATTGTGGAGCGCCGACGGCGGCGCGCAGGACGACCCGGGAGGCTACGGCGTCGGTGACCACCACGTGGCCGGGCTCGCTCACCACGAACTCGAGCGTTCCCCCCGCGGGGCAGGAGGTGGCCCGCGCGTACGCCCGAATGCTCATCATGCCTCCAGCAGGGCCGGCAGGCGGTCGGTCGGCACGTCGTCGACGGCCGCGGTCACGAGCAGCTCCTCCAGGCCACGCAGGTGGGCCTCGATCGCCGCGGGCGGCAGGTAGGCGGTGTCGGCGGTCAGGGTGACGACCGAGGCGGGGCCGGCGGCGGTGAGGTGCAGGCAGTAGCGGCAGGCGACCCGCTCCTGGGTGGCCGGGAAGTCCACCCGGGTCTCGGCGCGCGCGGCGTGCAGCGTGGCGGCGTCGGCGATCCCGGCGCCGGGGCCGGTCTCCACGAGGCGCATGTCGTTGTAGCAGCAGTACGGGTGCACCTCCGTCCCGCGCTCCAGCGCCGCCCGCTCGAGCACGGCGTCCCAGCCGACGGGGTCGTAGGCGGCCCGGCGGTAGCCGCGCACGGCGGCCTGCCAGCCCGGCCGCAGCAGCTCGCCGAAGGTCGGCCGGTCCAGGTCGAGCACGACGAGGCCGTCCTGCGACAGGGTGCTCACGAGGTCGCGCGCGGCCGGGGTGAAGCGGTTGGCGACGATGGGCATGACGGCGGCGGCCGGGTGTCCGCCGTGCGCCGCGGCGAGGGCGGCGGCGGCGGTCAGCAGCACGGTGGAGCCGCTGACCTTGTGCCGGGCGGCGAGGGTGTCGACGGCGCGGGTGATGGCGGTGGAGACGATCCGGCCGGTCCAGAAGCGCGGCTGCCGCGGTTGCGCGACGACGTCGGGGAACATGGTGGCGGGCATGCGGGCGAACTGCTCGGCCCAGTAGTCCAGGGCCGCCGCGCCGCGCCGCCGGCCGTCCTCGGAGTGCTGCTGCTCGGCCAGGGCGAGCGGGGTGGTCGCGGGCGGGCGCAGGCTGCCGACGCGGCGGATCAGCACGCGCAGGTCGCGCACGAGGATCTCGGCGCCGTGGCCGTCGGTGGCGAGGTGGCACAGCGCCAGCACCACGTGGCTGACCTGGCCGCCGGCGGTGACCAGCCCGGCCCGCAGCGGCCACTCGCCGGCGTAGTCGAACGTCGTGCCCGCGAGCCGCTCGGCCAGCTGCTCGGGGTCCCCGCCCTCCACGATGGCCACCGGGAGCTCGCCCGCGGCGGCCAGCTCCTGGCGGGGCTCGCCGGGGTCGCCGGCGATCCGGGTGCGCAGGGCCTCGTGCCGGCCGATGAGCGCGGCCAGTGCCGCCGTCGCCTCGGCGACGGATACGGTACGTCCACCCAGCGCCAGCACCCGGCTGAGGTTGAAGTAGTGGTCGTTGGGCACGGTCCGGCGGATCGCGTTCCAGATCGCGCGCTGGCCCCAGGTGAGCGGCCCGCCGCCCGACCGGTCACCGCGGAACGCGACCCGGGCCTCAGCCATCGGCGGCCCGGGCGCCCCGCTCGGCCAGGTGCCGCACGAGGTCGTCGAAGTCGTCGGGGTCGAAGGCGAGGGTGTCGAGATCGAGCTCGACGCCGAACTCGACCTCGACGGCGGCGATGAGCCGCATGGTGGCCAGGGAGCTGACGCCGAGCGCGATCAGCGAGCCGCCGTGCACGAGGATCTCGTCGGCGGTCACGTCGCCGTCGCTGGCCTCGCTCGTCAGCTCCGCGACCCGCTCCCGCAGCGCGGTCACTGCCCCGCCTCGTGCACGAGGCGCCGGCGCAGGCTCAGCGGGCGGATGTCGGTCCACACCTCGTCGATGTGGGCCACGCACTCGTCCTTGGTGCCGGTGAACCCGCTGGGGCGCCAGCCTGCGGGCGGGTCCGCGTCGGCGGGCCACAGCGAGTGCTGCTCCTCGTCGTTGACGACGACGGCGAACAACTCGGACGTGCTCATCGTTCCTCCTGCAGGGCGGCGACCGGCTCGTCGATGAGCCGGCGGAGCTCGCGTTTGATGACCTTGCCGTTCTCGTTGCGGGGCAGCCGGTCCAGGAACAGCACCCGGCCCGGGATCTCGTGGGCGGCGAGGTGCGCACGCAGGAAGAGGCGCAGGTCCTTGGCGCTGAGCCCGTCGCGGGCCACGACCGCGGCGGCGACGGCGTGGCCGAGCACCGGGTGTGGCACGCCGAACGCGGCGGCCTCCACGACCTGCGGGTGCTCGGCGACGGCGTGCTCGACCTGCACGGTGGAGACCTTGTGGGCGCCGGACTTCACCACGTCGCGGTCGCGGTCGACGAGGTACAGGTAGCCCTCGTCGTCGACGTAGCCGACGTCGCCCATGCGCACCCAGCGGCCGCTGAAGACCTCGGCGGAGGCCTCGGCGTCGCGGTAGTAGGAGCGGGCGGCGACCGGCGAGCGCAGCCACACGTCGCCGACCTCGCCGGCCGGCAGCGGGCGGCGGTCCGGGCCGGCCACCATGACGCCGCGCGGGTCGGCGGGCCGGCCGAGCGAGGCCGGGCGCTGCGGGTCGAACACCATCGTGGTCTGGGCCGGCGAGGCCTCCGTCGACGTGTAGTAGTTGACGATCACGGCGGCCGGGAACGCCTCGGCGAGCCGCACGGCCACGGCCGGGGGCAGCGCCGCCGCGGCCGAGCCGATGAGCTTCACGCAGCCGAGGTCGTGCCGGGCGAGCGCGCCGGAGTCGAGCAGCTCGATGGCCATGGCCGGGACGAGGAACACGGTGCCGACGGCGTTGCGCTCGATGAGCCGGGCGAAGTGGGCGGCGCTGAACCGGCCGGCGGTGAGCGCGGCGGGGCGGGCGTTGAGGGCGTTGACGAGCATGACCTGCCCGGCGTTGCTGCCGACCGGGAATGCGTGCAGGAACTGCCGCGAGTGCGCGAGGGGGCGGCGGCGCTCCTGCAGGGTGCAGCCCCACGCGAGGTTGGCGTGGGTGGCGCCGACGCCCTTGGGCACGCCGGTGGTGCCGGAGGTGTAGAGGATCTGCGCGAGGTCGCCGGGTGCCGGCGGCTCGGGCAGCGCTGCCCCGCCGCCGGCCTCGACCTCGCCCAGGACGGACGAGTTCAGGGTGCATGTCGCGCCCGAGTGCGCCACGACGTGGCGGACCTCAGCCGCCGCGAGCCGGTCCGACATCGGCACCGCGACGGCGCCCGCCCGCCAGACGCCCAGGCAGGCGACCGCGTAGGCGGTCCAGTCGGGGGTGCCGAAGTGCAGCGCCACCCGGTCGCCGCGCGCCACGCCGCGCCTGGCCAGGCCGGACGCGACCGCCTCGGCCCTGGCCAGCCAGCCGGCGAAGGTGACCTCGCCGGCCCCGGTGGTCACCGCGACCCGGTCCGGCTCCGCCGCCGCCCGGTGGGCCAGCAGGTGCAGCAGCGTGTCCGGCGCCGGGTTCATCGCGCGGCCTCGCGGCGGCGCAGCTCCTGGATGCCGACGAGATCGTCGGGCAGCGCGTCGGGCACCTCGCGGTCGAAGCGGGCCAGCACCGGCAGGCGCAGGCCGACCGCGACCATGCCGAGCATGGCCAGGCCGAAGACGATGTACATGAAGCCGATGCCGCGGCCGGGCCCGACGCCGATGACCGCGCCGACGGTGCCGGCGAGGGGGCCGCCGGCCAGGAGCAGCGGCGTGAAGAGCCGCGTGCCGAGCGGAGCGATGACGCCGTGGCCGATCGGCAGCGTCGACCAGGCGACGGTGGTGTTCAGGGCGAAGACCCGGCCGTGGTACCGCTGCGGCACCTTCACCTGGATGATGGTCGTGTAGACGCCGTTGACCAGTGACAGGGCGAACGACAGGCCGAAGGCGCCGGCGCCGACGATCCACAGGTTCGCCTGCGTGCCGGTGAGGATCGCCGCGACGCCCCACAGCACGGCCAGGCCGAGCATGCCGCGCAGCCGCCTGCGCTTCGGGCCGCCCCAGAAGCCCATCGCGATGCCGCCGAGGATGGCGCCCGCGCCGCCGGCCATCGCGACCCGGGCCGCCGCGCCGAGGTCGCCGAACGCCAGCACCAGCGGGGTGAGCAGCAGGAACAGCGGCGACAGGAACAGGTTGTTGGCGGCGAACCACAGCAGCATCGCGCGGAAGCCGCGGTGGCGCCACGAGTAGGTGAAGCCGTGCCGGATCTCGTCGACGAGCGGCTCACGCCGCCGCCACGCCATCGTCCTCGGGAACTTCACGACGAGCAGGGTCACGATGGCGAAGGTGTAGCTGAGCACGTCGAGGACGAGGATGCCACCGAGGTCGATCGCGGCCATGAGGGCCACCGAGACGAGCGGGACGACGAACTGGGCGACGCCGCCGGTGAGCTGGACGATGCCGTTGGCGTGGCCGAGGTACTGCTTCGGCACCAGCTGCGGCACGGCCGAGGCGTAGGCGAGGCGCTGGAAGGTCAGCGCCACCGACAGGACCCCGAGCAGCGGGTAGATCTGCCAGGGCTGCAGCGATCCGCCGGCCACGAGCGCGAGCAGGATCGCCTGGCAGGCCAGCGCCGACACGTCCCCGGCGAGCATGACCCGGCGCCGGTCGAAGCGGTCGACGATGGCCCCGGCGAGCGGGCCGATGACGATGCCGGGCAGCATGCCGACGACGACGTAGAGCGCGAACCGGGCGACCGAGCCGGTGTGCAGCAGGATCCAGATGGGCAGCGCGAACTCGGTGAGGGCCGAGCCGGTGATGGAGACGAGCTGGCTGAGCGCCACGACGATGAACCGGCCCATGCTGGGCACCGGCCCCTCGGGGTCCACTTTGGACTCGGTCGTCGCCTCGCCGAACTTCCGCCAGGTGCCGCCGGGCTGGGTCGCCGGCGGGGGCTCGGCGCCGTCGATGATCTCGGCGAGCTCGGCGGCGCGGTACTTCAGGAAGAAGTGCCCGCCCTCCTCGAGCAGCACGAGCTTCACCTGGTCGCCGACGAGCAGCCACTCCTTGTAGCGCTCCTGGTAGAAGTCCGCGGCCGGGTCCTTCGTGCCCATCACCGAGACGATGGGCGCCCGCAGCTTGTCGACGGTGCCGAGGGTCGAGGTGAAGTACTCCTCGGCCGCCTTCGTGTCGCTGCGCATGTTGCCGATGATGAAGCGCTTCTGGGCCTCGTCGAGGTCGGCGACGTCGGCGCCCATGGAGGTGAGCCAGTTCTCGTAGACGCGGTCGCCGAGCAGCGACTCGAGGGCGGCGAAGCGGCTCAGGGCGGACAGCACCCGGTTGCGGGGCCGGGCGAAGGGGAACTGGGCGCCGATGTAGACCGCCTGCAGCTCGCGGCCGGCGGCCTCGAGGCGGCGGGCGACGGCGACGGTGAGCGCGCTGCCGACGCCGCAGTGGCCGTAGAGCGCGACCGGCCCGGCGACCCGCTCCTGGACCTCGGCGACGATCCGGTCGGCGAGTTCGTCCCAGGGCAGCCGCTCCTCGGTGACGCCGACGTCGTGGCCGGGGATGGCGACGGACCACAGCGCGTACCCGTCGGGCAGGGCGTCGGCCAGGGGCTGGTAGACGACCGCGCTGCCGCCGCCGTACGGCACGCAGACCAGCGACAGGGTGGGCGTCTTCGGCGGGTTCTTGGTGAGCCGGTGCAGCAGCCGGCTGGGGCCGCGGTCCTCGGCGGACAGCGTGGCGTACGCGGCCAGCTCGCGGATCGTCTTGTGGGTGAAGACGTCCATGACGCTGACCGGCTGGCCGACACCGCCGTCGACGAGCGCCTTGCGGGCCCGGGCGACGACCTGGGTGGCCAGCAGCGAGTGGCCGCCGAGCTCGAAGAAGTCGTCGTCGATGCCGACGGAGGGCAGGCCGAGCACGTCGGCCCAGATGCCGGCGAGGAGCACCTCGGCCGGGGTGGTCGGGGGCGCGGCCTCGGCGCCGGAGCGCTGCAGGGCGGGGGCGGGCAGGGCGCGCCGGTCGAGCTTGCCGCTGGGGCTCAGGGGGAGCTTGTCGAGGCCGACGTACGCGACGGGCACCATGTAGTCGGGGAGGCTGGTCTTCAGCGCCGCGCGCAGCTCGGCCGGGTCGGGGTCGGGGACGCCGACGAGGTACGCGACGAGGCGCTTGTCGCCGGGGCGGTCCTCGCGGACGGTGACGGCCGCCTCCTCGACCCCGGGCCGGGCTCGCAGCGCCGCCTCGATCTCGCCGAGCTCGATGCGCAGGCCGCGCAGCTTCACCTGGTGGTCGATGCGGCCGAGGAACTCGAGGGTGCCGTCGGCGCCCCAGCGGGCGAGGTCGCCGGTGCGGTAGAGCCGGCCGCCGGGCGGGCCGAACGGGTCGGGGACGAACTGCCGGGCGGTCAGCCCGGGCCGCCGGTGGTAGCCCAGGGCCAGGCCGACGCCGCCGATGTGCAGCTCGCCCGGCACGCCGGGGGGCACCGGCCGGAAGGCGGAGTCCAGGACGTACAGCCGGATGTTCTGGATCGGCGACCCGATCGGCACCCGGTCCAGCGGCCCGGTGCACGGCCAGGCGGAGACGTCGACGGCGGCCTCGGTCGGGCCGTAGAGGTTCCACAGCTCGCACCCGGGCAGCGCCTCGGTGAACGCGCGGGCGGTGTCGGCCGGCAGCTCCTCGCCGCTGCACACCACCCGGCGAAGGCCGGTGCAGGCGTCGATGCCGTCCTCGGCGAGGAACATGGCGAGCATCGACGGGACGAAGTGCGCGGTGGTGATGCCGGCGGAGACGATGAGATCGCGCAGGTAGCGGGCGTCCTTCTGGCCGCCGGGGGTGGCCAGGACGAGCCGGGCGCCGGTCATCAGCGGCCAGAAGAACTCCCACACGGACACGTCGAAGCTGGCCGGGGTCTTCTGCAGCACGGCGTCGCCGCCGTCGAGGCGGTAGGTGCGCTGCATCCAGTCGAGCCGGTTGACGATGCCGCGGTGGGTGTTCGGCACGCCCTTGGGCCGCCCGGTCGACCCGGACGTGTAGATCATGTAGGCGACGTCGTCCGGTGACGGGCCCGGTAAGGCCTCCGGCCTGGCGGGGAACGCCTCGGGGTCGTCGAGGAGCAGCACCCGGGGTCCGCCGTCCGGCACCGGCAGGCGGGTCTGGGTGAGCAGGACCGCGGCGGCGGAGTCGGCGAGCATGAAGGCGAGCCGGTCGGCCGGGTAGTCGGGGTCCAGCGGCGTGTAGGCCGCGCCCGCGCGCAGCACGCCGAGCAGCCCGGCGACGAGCTCGAGGGACCGCTCGGCGCTGACCGCGACGAGGTCGCCGGGGCCGATGCCGTCGGCGTGCAGCCGGGCCGCGATCCGGTCGGCCTGCGCCAGCAGCTCCCGGTACGTCAGGCTGCGCTCGCCGAACTGCACCGCGACCGCGCCGGGCGTCCGGGCGGCCTGGGCGGCGATGAGCCCCGGCAGGGTGGCCTCGTCCGGGAAGGGCGTGGCGGTGTCGTTCCACTCGCGCAGCACGGTGTCGCGCTCGGCCTCGTCGAGCAGGTCCACGGCCGACAGCCGCGCGCCCGGGTCGGCGACGACGGCCCGCAGCAGCCGGTCGAGGTGCCGGCCCAGGCGGGCGATGGTGGCCTCGTCGAAGAGGTCTACGTTGTAGTTGAACGCCCCGCGCAGCCCGTCGGGCCACTCCATGAGGAACAGCTCGAGGTCGAAGCGGGTGCCGGTGGCCCGCAGGCCGAAGGGCAGCACCTCCAGCGGCCCGGCGGTGGCCACGGCCGAGGCGGTGGCGTAGTTCTGCACGGCCAGGACGGCCTGGAAGATCGGCGAGCGGCTCACGTCGCGGCTGACGTTGAGCTCGGTGACCAGCTGCGCGAAGGGCAGCTCCTGCGAGGCGTAGGCGGACAGGCAGGTCTCGCGGGTGCGCTCGACCAGCTCGGCGAAGGTGGGGTCGCCGTCGAGGCGGGCGCGCAGGGCCAGCACGTTGACGAACATGCCGATGAGCCGTTCCAGCTCCGGCTCGGGCCGGCCGGCGATCGGCGAGCCGACCGCGAAGTCCTGCTGGTTGCTGTGCCGGGCCAGGACGACCTGGAAGGCGGCGAGCAGGACCATGTAGACGGTGGCGCCGTGGGTGCGGGCGAGCGCCTTGAGCCCGTCGAGCAGGTCGGCGTCGACGTCGAAGCCGTAGCCGGCGCCGTTGAACGTCTGCCGGGCCGGTCGGGGCCGGTCGGTGGGCAGCGCCAGGGGCTCGACGCCGGCCAGCTCGGCCCGCCAGTGCTCGACCTCGCGGGTCAGGGCGGCGCCGGCGAGGCGGCCGCGCTGCCAGGCGGCGAAGTCGCCGTACTGGATCGGCAGCGGCGGCACGGGCGAGGGCAGGCCGGCGGCGTGGGCGGCGTAGCCGGCGAGGACCTCCCCGACGAGGACCTCGCTGGACCAGCCGTCGCTGATGCTGTGGTGGGTGACGAGCAGCAGCACGTGGTCGCCGCTGTCGGCGAGGCGGATGAGCAGCGCGTGCAGCAGCGGCCCGGCGGCGAGGTCGAAGAGCCGGCCGGTCTCGGCGTCGACGAGGTCCGCGGCGGCGGCGTCGCCGGCCGCGTCGACGACGGGCAGCAGGAACGGGCCCGGCTCGGCGATCTCCAGGATCGGCCGGCCGTCGTCGGTGACCGGGTAACGCACCCGCAGCGACTCGTGCCGGGCGATCACGTCCTCGAGGGACCGGGTCAGGGCGGCGACGTCGAGCGGGCCGCGCAGGCGCCGGGCGACCGGGATGTGGTAGGCCGCGGTGCCGGGCGCGAACTGCTCCATGAACCAGAGGCGTTCCTGGGCGAACGACAGCGGCGGCACGCTGCCCTCCGTCCGGCGCGGGACGACCCCGGCGCCGGGCGCGGCGCGCTGCTTGAGCCGCTGGCTGAGCAGGGCCTTCTTGGCGGCCGACAGATCCTTGGCGGCGGGCGGATTCTCGGCGGCGGGGAGGTCCGCGGTACCGCTGGCGGTCGTGGTCATGTGCTCCGTCCGGTGGCGAGCAGCTGCTCCGCGGTCTCCTCCGGCATCGCCTCGATCTCGGCGATGAGCAGCTCCTCGACGGCAGTGGCGAAGGCGGCGACCGTGCGGTGGGTGAACAGGGTGCGGATCGGCACGGCGAGGTCGATGGCGGCGCGCACGCGGGCGATCATGCGGGTGGCCAGCAGCGAGTGCCCGCCGAGGTCGAAGAAGTCGTCGAGGGCGCCGACCTTGTCCACGCCGAGCACCTCGGCCCAGACGCCGGCGACGAGGTCCTCGGCGTCCGTGCGGGGGGCGACGTACTCGGCGGCGGCCTGCGGCACGGGGTCGGGCAGCGCGGCCCGGTCGAGCTTGCCGTTGACAGTGAGCGGCAGCTGCGCGAGCGCCACGAACGCGGTCGGCACCATGTGCGCCGGCAGCGTCTCGGCCAGGGCGGCCCGCAACGCGGCCGGGTCGGGCGCCGGGGTGCCCGCGGCCGGCACGAGGTAGGCGACGAGCGCGTCCTGGCGGGCGACGACGGCGGCCTGGCCGACCCCGTCGAGCGCGAGCAGGGCGGCCCGGACCTCGCCCGGCTCGATCCGGAAGCCGCGGACCTTGACCTGGTCGTCGAGGCGGCCGAGGAACTCCAGCTGCCCGTCGCGGCGCCAGCGGACGCGATCGCCGGTGCGGTAGCGGCGGGCGCCGGGCGGGCCGTCGGGGTCGGGCTCGAACGCGAGCGCGGTGCGGCCGGGGTGGCCGAGGTAGCCGTACGCCACGCCGTCCCCGCCGACGCACAGCTCGCCGGGGACGCCGGGCGGGACGAGCGCCCCGTCGCGGTCGCACACCGCGACCCGGGTGTGCCACAGCGGGCGGCCGATCGGCGGCCGGCCGTCCTCGCCGGCCAGGTCGGCGACGGTGGCGATGATGGTGGTCTCGGTCGGGCCGTAGGAGTTGACGAGCCGGACCCGGTCGCCGAAGCGCGCCTTCCACGCCCGCACGGCGGCCGCGTCGACCTGGTCGGCGCCGAGGATGACGGTGCGCAGCGTCGGCGGCCACGCGACGTTGTCCAGGTCGTCGACGAGCCGGTGCCAGAAGGGCGTCGGCAGGTCCAGCACGGTGACGCCGGCGTCGGCGGGCGGCAGCTCGCCCCCGGGCGGGGCGAAGCGGACCGTGCCGCCCGCGCTCAGGCACGGGTACAGCTCCTCCGCGTGCGTGTCGAAGCTCAGCGAGGCGAACTGCAGCACCCGGTCGTCCGGGCCGATGCCGTAGCCGTGGCGCATCCAGGCCACCCGGGCGGCGAGGGCCGAGTGCGGGACGAGGACGCCCTTCGGGGTGCCGGTCGAGCCGGAGGTGTAGATGACGTAGGCGGCGTCCATGGGGCCGGGCGGGCCGCCGGCGGCCCGCACGCCGTCCTCGGTGACCACCACCGCGGCGCCGGCGTCGGCGAGCATGAAGGCGCGGCGGCTCTGCGGATAGGCCGGGTCGACGGGCAGGTAGGCGGCGCCGGCGCGCCAGGCGGCGAGCGCGGCGACGACGGCCCGGGGCCCGCGCGGCAGGCACACGCCGACCACCGCGGGAGGGCCGGCGGCCACCAGCTCGCCGGCGAGGCGACCGGCCGCGGCCCACAGCTCGGCGTAGGTGAGCGTCTCCGCGTCGCTCTCCAATGCGACGGCGTCGGGGCGGGCGGCGGCCTGCGCGCCGATCTGCTCGAGCACGGTCGCGGGCCGCTCGCCGGGGCCGGCGCCGCCGTCGCCCCACGCCCGCAGCAGGTCCAGCTCCCGGTCCTCCAGCAGCGGCAGGTCGGCGACGCGACGGTCGGGGTCGGCCAGCGCGGCGCGCAGCAGGCGCTCGAAGCGGGCCGCGAGCGCGGCGACGGTCTCCGGCTCGAACAGCGCGACCTGGTAGCCGAAGACGGCGGTGAAGTCGTCGCCGGAGCGCCACACGTCCAGCGAGAGGTCGACCTTGCTCTGCGTGTGCCCGCCGTCGGCCTCCACGACGCTGAGGTCGGCGAACGCCCGCTCCCGGCCGTGCGCGTCGCCGTCCTGGGTGTGGACCGTGAGCAGCGTCTGGAACAGCGGGTTGCGGCCCAGGTCGCGCTCCAGCCGCAGCGCGTCGAGGAGCCGCTCGATCGGTACCTCCTGGTGGCCGTACGCGCCGAGGGCGGTCCTGCGGGTGCGGCGCAGCAGCTCGCGGAACGTCGGCGCGCCGCTCAGGTCGGCCCGCAGGATGAGGGTGCTGGAAAAGTAGCCGATGAGGCCCTCGAGCTCCTCCTCGGTCCGCCCGGCGATCGGCGAGCCCACGCAGAGGTCGTCCTGGCCGGTGTGCCGGCCGAGCAGGGCCTGGTAGGCGGCCAGCAGCACCATGAACGGGCTGCAGCGCTGCTCGCGGGCGAACCGGTCGAGCTCGGCCGCGATGCCGGCGCCCAGGGTGCGGGTGTGGTACGCGCCGGCCGAGCTGGCCACCGGCGGGCGGGGGTGGTCGGTCGGCAGCTCGAGCGGGACGACCCCGGCGAGCTGCTCGCGCCAGTAGGCCAGCGACGCCTCCCCGTCCGCGGCCCGCTGGGCCTGCGCGAAGGCGTCGTAGGTGGTGGGCAGCGCGGGAAGGTCGGGCGCGCGCCCGTCGCGGGCGGCGGCGTAACAGGCGGCGAGCTCGGCCCGCAGCACGTTGAGCGACCAGCCGTCGGCCACGATGTGGTGCACGACGAGGCTCAGCACGTGCTCCCGCGCGCCGAGCCGGACGAGGGTGGCCCGCAGCAGCGGCCCGGCGGCCAGGTCGAACGGCGCGTTGCTGCGCTCGGCGAGCAGCGCGCCGAGCCCCTCCGGCCGCCCCTCGAGGTCGATCTCCTCCAGCTCGGGCGGGGCGTCGGCGACGGCGGCGGGGTGCCCGTCGGCGGCCGGGAAGCGGGTCCGCAGCGGCGCGTGCCGCTCGACGACGTCCCGCAGCGCGGCCCGCAGGGCGGGCACGGCGAGCGGCCCGGTCAGGCGCAGCACGAGCGGGATGTTGTACGAGGCGTCCTCGGGGTCGAGCTGGGCCAGGAACCACAGTCGTTCCTGGCCGAAGGACAGCCTGCTGGAACCGGCGACGCCGCTCATACGAGCCCCCATAGTCGGCTTCCGGGTGTGGTGCGCATGCCCGACTGCCGCCAGGCCCCGGACCTGGTAAAGCTATGAGTCGATACCGTTACTGTCAACATTCTTTACGAAACTCATGCAATGCACCCGCGCTGCCACGCAGGGTTAGTTCGAGTCACGTGGATGCGCGCCCGGCGGCGCTGCGCGCGCTCGACGGCCACGACCGGCCGGGCGGCCGGGGTGCAGGTGCGATACCGGGCCGCTCAGCGCCGCCCGCGGCGCCGGGCCAGTGCGCCGGCCGCGGCGGCCAGCACGGCCACGCCGGCCACTGCCGCCGCCGTGACCGCCGCCCGCGGCGGGGCCGGCCGGGGCGCCCAGGACCGCTCCGGGTTCGGGCTCCCGTCGTCGCCGCGCAGGCCGGCGCGCAGCAGCTCGGCCAGGTGCATGCCGCGGCGGCCGCCGACCGCGCTCTGGTCGATCTGCATGCGGCAGCTGAACCCGTCGGCCAGCACCACGTCGTGCGGGCCGGCGTCGCGCACGGCCGGCAGCAGCACCCGTTCGGCGCACGCCTCGGAGACCTCGTAGTGGCCGTCCTCGAACCCGAAGTTGCCGGCCAGGCCGCAGCAGCCGGAGTCCAGCACCTCCGCCTCGACGCCCGCCTTGCGCAGCAGGGCCTGGTCGGCGTCGAAGCCGAGCACGGCATGCTGGTGGCAGTGGGTCTGGATCAGCGCCCTGCGATGCACCTGCGGCGGCCGCCAGCCCGGGCTGTGCTCATGCAGCAGCTCGGCGAGGGTGAAGGTCTGCCGCCGCAGCCGCTGGAAGTCCTCGTCCTGCGGGAACAGCTCGTGCGCGTCGCTGCGCAGCACGGCGGTGCAGCTCGGCTCGAGGCCGACGATCGGGGTGCCGGCGCGCAGGTACGGCCGCAGCACGGCGACGGTCCGCTGCAGCGCACGCTTGGCGGTGTCGAGCTGACCGGTCGAGATCCACGTCAGGCCGCAGCACACGGCCTGGGGCGGCACCAGCACCCGCCAGCCGGCGTCCTCGAGGACCTCGACGGCGGCCCGGCCGATCGCCGGGTCGAAGTGGTTGGTGAACGTGTCCGGCCACAGCACGACGTCGCCGCGGGTGGCGGTGCCCGCCGGGCGGCGACGGCGCAGCCAGCGCTGCAGCGTGCGGCCGGCGAAGACCGGAAGGTCGCGGCGGACGTCGACCCCGGCGACCCGCTTGGCCAGCGTGCCGAACGGGCCGGCGTGGGCCAGGGCGTTGACGAGGCCCGGGGCGCGGGCGGCGAGCGCCGCCCACAGCGGCAGCCAGCCCATCGAGTAGTGCGCGCGCGGCCGCAGCCGGCCGGTGTAGTGGTGGGAGAGGAACTCGGCCTTGTAGGTGGCCATGTCGACGTTGGCCGGGCAGTCGGTCTTGCAGCCCTTGCAGGCCAGGCACAGGTCGAGGGCGTCGCGCACCGCGTCGGAGCGCCAGCCGTCGCCGATCGCGCCGCCGCGGGCCGTGCCGTCGAGCATCTCGAACAGCAGCCGGGCGCGGCCGCGGGTGGAGTGCTCCTCCTCCCGCGTGACCATGTACGACGGGCACATGACGCCGCCGCCCTCGCGCCGGCACTCGCCGACGCCGACGCAGCGCAGCACGGCCCGGCTGAAGCTGCCCTCGTCGTCCGGGTAGGCGAAGTGCGTCGGCGGCGCGGGATGGCGGAAGCTGGTCCCCAGCCGCAGGTTCTCGTCGAGCCGCCCCGGCATGACGACCTTGCCCGGGTTCATGCGGTTGTCCGGGTCGAAGATCGCCTTGCACTGCTCGAACGCGCGGACGAGGTCCGGGCCGAACATCCTGGGCAGCAGCTCGGCGCGTTGCTGCCCGTCGCCGTGCTCGCCGGAGAGGGACCCGCCGTAGCTGACGACGAGATCCGCGGCCCGCTCCAGAAACGCCCGGTACGCCGCGATCCCGTCCGCGCTGACCAGGTCGAACGGGATGCGGGAGTGCACGCAGCCCTGCCCGAAGTGCCCGTACAGGCTGGCGCTGGAGTAGCCGAACTCGTCGTACAGCCCGCGCAGGTCCCGCAGGTAGTCGCCGAGCCGGGCGGGCGCCACCGCGGCGTCCTCCCAGCCGGGCCACGTGTCCGGCAGGCCGGGGACCCGCGCGGTCGCCCCGAGCGCCGCCTCCCGGGCCAGCCACACCTGCTGCTCGTGCTCCGGGTCGTCGAAGAGCCTGACGTCGTCGCCGTCGGGGTCGCGGCCGATCGCCCGGACCATGCGCTCGGCGCGCCGGCGGGCCTCGCGGCGGTCGGCCCCGCCGAAGCGCACGAGCAGGAACCCCGTGCCCTCGGGGAACAGCCGCAGCGCCTCCGCGTTGCGGTGCTCGCGCTGCTGGAACTCGATCAGGAGGTGATCGATGCCCTCCAGCGCGATCGGATCGTGGGGCAGCACGTCCGCCACGGCGTCGGCGGCCGCGGCAATGTCCGCGAAGCCGAGCACGACCAGGCTGTCCGCCGGCACCCGGGGCACCAGCCGCAGCTCGGCCCGCAGCACGGTGACGAGCGTGCTCTGCGACCCGACCAGGGTCTTGGCCAGGTGGAAGCGCTGCTCCGGCAGCAGCGAGTCGAGGTTGTAGCCGGCGACCCGCCGCGGGATGTGCGGGTAGCGGGTGCGCAGCTGCTCGAGGTGGGCGTCGCGCAGCCACCGCAGCTGCTGATAGATCTCCGCGGGCCGGCCACCCGCGGCGACGATGCGCTCGTACTCCTCGTCGCCGGTCTCGCCCACCCACATCCGGGTGCCGTCGTAGAGCAGCACCTCGAGCCGCTCGACGTTGTCGACGACCTTGCCCGTACGCTGCGCGGTGGCGCCGCACGAGTTGTTGCCGATCATGCCGCCGAGCGTGCAGTGGCTGTGGGTGGCCGGCTTCGGGCCGTACTCGAGGTCGTGCCCGCGGAGCAGGTCGTTGAGGTGGTCCAGCACGATGCCCGGCTCGACGACGCAGGTGCGCCGCTCGGGGTCGACGGACAGTAGCCGGTTGCAGTACTTGGACCAGTCGATCACCACGGCGACGTTGGTGCACTCGCCCGCCAGGCTGGTGCCGCCGCCGCGCGACAGCACCGGCGCGCCGAACTCGCGGCACACGGCGACCGTCTCGGCCCCGGCCTCGACGGTGCGCGGCACGACGACGCCGATCGGCACCTGACGGAAGTTCGAGGCGTCGGTCGAGTACGCCGACCGGGACCCGGCGTCGAAGCGCACTTCGCCGTCGACGCGCTGTTCGAGGGCGTGCCGCAGCGCCGCGACGTCGACGACGTCCACGGGCCGGCGCACGGGTGCGGAAAGCTCAACGGCGACCACTGCCGTACCTCCTTGGCTCAGCTCGTCGGCCGGCCCAGCACCGCCGCCGACTCCAGCAGCAGCGCGTGGACGAATGCCTGGGGAAGGTTGCCGCGCAGCTGGCGCTGGCGGACGTCGTACCGCTCACCGCCCGGGGTCACCGCGTACCCGCCGAGGAGGCCGGCGAAGACCGCACCGGACTCCCGGCCCGATCAGCGCGCCGCGGCGGCCGTCGCCGAGGAACGCGTACTCGCGCAGCACCTGCGGCGCGTCCAGCGGGTCGTCGTCGTGCACCACTGCCTCCCCCAGGGCGCCGCGGGCCGGGTTCAGCACTCCCTACCCAGCCGGCCTCCCGGTAACCGGCGTGGCCGGGCGCGGCACCGGGTGGCGCCGTCACGGGACACCGGCAGCCACCGGACCGACAGCTGGCAGGTCAGCCGGTGCCACGAGCACCCCCCGGACGGGACCTTCGGACCTGGGCACCGGCGCCGAGGCGGGCGACGATGGCGGTGACGCGCGACGAGCCGGAGGTGTGGCGATGACGAGCGAGCGCCGCCCGGACGAGTGGTGTCCGGTGCGCCCGGGCGAACCGTGCACCCTGTGCCAGGCCGCCACCGGCCCGCAGGACTGCCCGCTGGTCTACCTCGTGATGAGCGACGACGAACTGCGGGCCGGCGTGCAGCGGTTCCGGCGGCCCGGACACCCGGGCACCGGGTGACGGCGGCGGCGCGTCACTGGGCCAGCGCCAGCGAGCGCAGCGCCGCGGGGGTGATCCCGGGGTCGGGGCGGGTCACGGTGTACCGCAGCACGCCCGTCGCCTGCGACATCCGGAAGTTGCTCACCTCGACCGCGACGACCCGCCCGTCGGGGTGGCGCGCCCAGGCCCCGAGCGTCACCGCGCCGGGCTCGTCGTAGGTGGTGCTCATCTGCCGGACCATGGTGCCGTCCGGCTCGACCGTGCGGGTGCACGTCCCCGTGCAGGCCACCTCGGAGGCCAGGTCGAAGCGCAGGATCCGCACGGACAGCCAGCGCATGCCCTCGGCGTCGTAGAGGTCGAGGTTGGCCGCGTACCCGTCGGGGCCCGGCGCGTCGAACGTCCAGTCCTCGTCGCACGTGCCGGTCCGCACCACCAGCGTCCGCGGGAACAGCGCAGCACCAGCACGGCCCGCCGGCGCGCGGGGAGCTCGCGCAGCAGGCCGGCCAGCGCGAGGCGATCGGCGACGAGGTCCAGGGCGTCGGTGGGGTCGGGCACGTGCGGTACCGAATCCGTGGCATGCTCGCGGTGCCAGGGCCGGCGGCGCTCGTTGAGCATGGTGCGCACCAGCACGCGGCGCACGTAGGCGTCGACGTCCTGCGCCGCCGACACCCGCGGCCAGTGCTGCAGGATCCGCACGAGCGCCGTCGACAGCAGGTCGTCGGCGCGGTGCCAGTCGCCGCTGAGCAGGTACGCGACCCGGCGCAGGGCCGGCAGCCTCGCGGTCACGTAGGCCCGGAAGCCCTCGACGTCGATTGCCATACCCGCAAGACACGCACACCCGTCCGGGAGGTTGCCCGGCGCCGCTATCCTTCCGGACGGCGGCACGGGGCCGCCCAACGGAAGGAATCGCATGAAATCCAGCAGAGCTCTGCTGCTCGCCTTGGCGTTGTCCGGCGCCCTGTCCGTCACCGCGGCCTGCGATGACAAGAACACCGCCGGGGACGCCGCACCGGCGACCAGCGCCGCGGCGACCAGCGCGGCCGCGGCGCCGCAGGCCGACCCGCGCACCGAGCTCGTCAACGCGTTCAGCAAGCTCAACAGCGCCCCCATGGCCTACTCGACGTCGACCGAGTCGGGCACCCTGGCCAGCACCAAGCTGACGGGCTCCGCCGACCCCGCCACGAAGGCCAACAGCGGCACCATGGTCATCACCACGAACGGGCAGGCGATCAACGCCCAGGTCATCGTGCTGGGGACCGACGTGTACATGAAGATGAGCGTGCCCCTGCCGGGCATCGACCCGAAGAAGTGGATGTACTTCGACGGGTCGAAGACCTCGCTGACCAAGCTGGGCCTCGGCAACCCCGACGACCCGGCCAACGTCAAGGGGCTCGCGGACGCGATCGTCACGGCCGAACGGACCGGGACGGGCGCGTTCAAGGGCACGATCGACCTGACCAAGCGCAAGGTTCCGGAGTCCGGCGCCGCCCTGATCCAGCAGATGGGCGACGCGGCGAAGTCGGTGCCGTTCGAGGCGGCGACCAACGCCGACGGCTACCTCACCTCCTTCACGATGACGATGCCGGCCGCCGGCCAGGTTCCGGCCACCACGGCGAAGACGACCTTCAGCGACTTCGGCAAGCCGGTCACGATCACCAAGCCGGCCGCCGCCGAGGTGCAGCCCGCCCCCGCGGCGCTGCTGGCGCAGCTCGGCTGATCCGCTGGCACCGGGCCCGCTACCGCCCGCCGGCGGTAGCGGGCCGCGCCGCGCCCACCTCGCCGGGCGGTGCGATGGTCACGGGAGTTTCCATACCGCCAGCGCCCCGTCGACCAGGCACGCGAGCATGGTGCGATCCCGGCTGCATTCGGCGTTTCCATGCCAGCTCGCCGACGTGCCGAAGACGGTGACCCGGCCGCTGCGCGGGTCGACCACACCGAGCACGGCCGTGCGGTCGTCGACGGATTTCCACATCACGAGCCCGCGACCGGTCACGATCCCGGTGAACTGCCACCCCTCCACCGCCCGGACGACCCGGCCGGTGCGGGCGTCGAGCGCCGCGACGGGCGGTGCGGCGTTGGCGGCCGGCCCCCACGAGGTGACGACCAGGATGTCACCGTCCCGGCTCAGCACACCGTTGTAACCGTCGACATGCCAGAGCCGTGCACCGGTGCGTGGGTCGATGGCCGCCATGCCGGACTCGTCGCGCAGGCAGTACAGGTCGACTGCGCAGGGATAGGGATCCCCGCCGTCCCAGGTGCTCGAGCGGTCGGCGGGCCAGTGCCACAGCAGCCGGCCGCTGCCACGGTCGTAGACATCCGTGCCCTGCTCGCCGGCCTTGGCGATCAGCACCTGCCCGGGCACGGTCGAGCCGGGCCCCGGGAAGGCCCTGTCCATCGCGAACGACGAGACGGTCCCGGACCAGTCCAGCTGGTTCTGCGCGACGACGACGCCGGTGCCGAGATCCCGGATCCGCAGCAGGCCGGTCGGGCTCAACTCCGACATGAACGCCGGGCCGCGCTCGCCGCCGACCCAACTGAAGTCAATGCCAGAACCCTCCGGCACGCGAAACTCCCACACCGTCGCCCCGGTGCGCTCGTCCAACGCGACGTAGCGCCGGCCGCCTTGCTCCGGCACCGGGTTCACCGGAACCTCGCCGGAGGGACGGACATCGACAACGTGGGGCTGCTCGACGACGCCGGCCATGTCCTCGGCGAAGATCCGCCCGCCGGACTGGCCGAGGTAGGCGAATTGCGCGGCCTGCCACAACTGCTCGCCCGTAGCGGCGTCCAGCGCGGTGAGCGCACCGGCCCGGCCGGAGGGCATGTCGGTCACCAGTGCCATGACGTTGTCGGTCAGGAACGTCAGGTGCTGATCGACGTCCAGCGTCCTCGACCAGAGCCGGGTGCCATCACGCAGACTCAGCACCTCGGCCTGCGTGCCCGCACCGACGGGCTGGAACCGCCCGGCAATGAGCCGGCCACCGCCGGTCTGGAGGCTGAGGATCCGGAAATCGTCGACGGTGAAGACGGGCCCGGTGCCGGCGCGCGGCACCGCCGCCACCAGTGTCCCCGCGGTGATCAGCGCCACCGCGACGAGCGCGATCCACCGCCGTCGTGCCCGCACCCGTGGCGGGGGCGACGCCTCCGGCGGCTCCCACGGGATGCTCGGGTCAAGCTCGATCATCGCATCCACCACGGGACCCCTCTCTCGCGCACACGACAGGTTCCCACGCATGCGACACGGCCGCGGGCCCGTTCCACCGACGACGGCCGAGGTCCGGCGACCGGACCCGGACCCCCATTACTCCTCGGTGAGGAGCGCGGCGGTGGGCAGCCGCCGGATGAGCAGGGCCGGGGCCAGCGCCGCGAGCATGGCGACCAGGGTGCCTGCGGCGGCTGCGCCGATCGCGGTGGCCGCCAGCGGGCCACTGACTCCGCCGACCAGCAGGCCCGCGGCCAGCAGCCCGATCCCGGCGCCGAGGATCCCGCCGAGCAGGCCGATGCCGCCGCCCTCGGCGACGACGAGCCGGATCAGGGCGGCGTCGGGCCAGCCGGTGGCCCGCAGGACGGCCAGCTCGGCGCCCCGGTCACGGATGTTGAGGTACAGCACGTCGGCCACGGCGAGCGCACCGAGCAGCACGGTGACCACGACGGCCATGATGTCGACCCGGCGGGCGGTGAACGAGACCGCGTCACCCAGCGCGGTGCCGACGATCGTGCCGTGGAAGGCGAACGTGACCGCGGCGAGCGTGGTGAGCGCGGCCACGCCCACGGTCAGCGCCCCGACCGCCAGCAGGGTGCGCCCGGGTACCTGGACCAGTCCGGCCAGGCCGAGGCCGAGGACGGTGCGGGGGCTCCGGCCGCGGGCCCGGCTGGTGCGCAGTGGTTGCAGCAGGTCGGCCGGCGGTGTGCGGCCCGCCCGCCAGGCCGGGACCAGTCCGGCCAGCAGCGCCAGGCCGAGCGCGACCGGCACCGCCAGCAGCGCCCGCGACCAGCTGGTCTGCACGCCGAGGACGGCGCCCGCCGGTTTGGCGAGGGCGAGGCTGGCCAGGCCGGCGGCGAGACCGAGCACCGCGACCTCGCCGAGGATCGCTGCCCGGATCCGCCGGCCCGGCCAGCCCAGGCAGGCCAGGATGGCGAGTTCGGTGGTGCGGGAGCGGACCGCGGCGGCGACCGCGTTCGCCACGAACAACGCACAGACCACCAGGACCAGCACGAACAGCACGAGACTCTTGCGATCCACGGCCTGCTCGACGGTGCTGGAAACCCCCTTGCGGACCCAGCTCTCGTTGATGGCCAGCGCGGGGCGGCCGAAGGCGCCCGCGGGCAGCTCGACGGTTTGCGGCATCAGCGACGCGCCGAAGGTGATGTCCACGTCCAGCCCGGCGGCGACGATCCGCTCGGCGACCAGCCGGACCCGCTCCGCGTTGACCTTGCTGTAGTGGTCGACGCCGGCGACCCGCACCCGAATCGCCGAGATCAGGTCCGTGGAGCCCCCGAGGTACTGCTTGGCGGCGGTCAGGGTGGTCAGGAACGCCGCCGGGGAGAGCAGGTAGCCGGCCGGGTTACCGCCGGGGCTGAGGGTTTGCCCGCCGAGCAGGCCCACGCTGCGCTTGTCGGCGCCGACGGCCGGGGTCTGCTCATAGGTCTCCAACGGCACCCGAGTGAGATCATCGAAGCGGGTCAACCGGCTCGCGTCATACGTGCCGACCGCCTCGAGCTCGGGCTCCGTGTCCTTGTCCGGATGTGTCAGCAGTCTGGTCGGCCGGAACGACACGTCACCCACCTGCCAGGACACCATGCTGCCCCGCACATTGGCGTTCTCGTAGACGCTCAGGTCGACGGGCACGGCGACCGGTCGCAGCACGCCGCCGGGACCGGTCGAGTACTGCACCGGACCGGACTGGATCAGATTGTCCAGCTCGGCGTATGGTCCCATCCCGCCACGCCGGTATGCCGTCGCGGCGTCACGCTCGTCGTGGCCCAACGGGTGGTACGTGGCGCCGTTCAGGGCGTCGTGCAGCAACGCGCCGGTGCGGGCGACCGGCAATGCGTCGAGGTCGACCCGGGCATAGTCGATGCGCATCGCGCCCTCGACCGGCGGCCGCTCGGCGGCCAGCGTCGGGAGGCTCATGGAGATCCCGTTGATCTTCACCCCGTCACTCGGGGCCGGGTAGGCACCGCCGGTGACCGCGCCGCGCAGACCGACCAGCCGATCCTCCGCCATCGGATCGATGGCGGCCACCAGCAACGGCATGCTCCAGCTCAGGGCGATGACGGCCCGCGCCCCGATCAGGTTGGCGCGCCCCTGGAACCGGCCGTCCGGCAGCAGCCGCAGCACCGTCAGCTGAGCCTCGCCGAGATCGGTGGCGCCGGCTGCGTACGAATGACTCAGGTTGCCGCAAATGGCGGTGTACGAGCCGTCGGGCTGCGCTTCCAGGGCGGCGGCGAGGTCGCCACCGCACGAGTTCCTGGGTGCCGGCAGACCGCCGTAGGTCATGTCCTGCGGCGGCCCCGGCGGTTTCAGATCGGGAAAGAGCAGCGGATGCGTGGTGACGTACAGGTACGAGGGCAGGCCACGAGCCGAGCTGAGTCCCCGTTCCGCCAGATACGTCGGATCGACCCGGATGACCTGCCGGTCGCGGCCCCGGTCGACCCCGCTGGTGAGGTCGAACTCGGTGCGGAAATCCGCGTTCGCATAGCCGATCATCGCGATCGGCGCGGCCACTTCAACCCCCGGCGTGGCCGCCACCTTGCGCAGGTCATCGTCGGTGAGCCCGCCATGCAGGCCGGACAGGGCATTGGCCCGCACCGCCCCGCGGGCGTCCTCGTCGGCACTGCGGGCCCCCCGGGGCCGGATCAACAGGTCGTACGCCGGCCGGCCGGCGCCTTCCACCACCCCTTCGACCTGCAGCCGAGACGTCGTGGTGGCGCCGGTCAGGACGGTGAAACCGGTCGCCGCGAGCAGCATGCCGGCCAGCAACGCCACTGACCGCCCGGCGCGCCGCCTGATACCGGCCAGGATGAATCCCCGCACCCGAGTCCCCGTTCGTCGCACTCCCCCGGCGGGGCAGTCTAAGATCGGCAAGGACGTCGATGCAAGAAATTCACCCCGTATTCCGAGTGGCGGCAATACCGCCGACGTTGTTACGAATTCCGGGCAGTCGATGAATGCCGACCCGCAAAGACCATGGCCGATGCGTCATGATGGTGTTGATCGACCGCTACGGGCCAATGTCAGATCGTGAAGTCGTCGTTGGACGCCCACCAGTCGAGGAGGCCGTCACGAACCGCGCTCCGCCGGGGCGCCGGTGCAGTTGCTGATAACGCCGCGCGGGCGGCTCGCATGGTGCGACCGTGGACGCTGTGACTACGCGTGAGGTGCGGTTCGGCGACGGGACGGCGGGGGTCGTGTCGCTCAACGCGCCCGTCCTGCGGTACCCGGACAATCCGATCCTGACGGCGCACCGGGTGAACGCCGTGTGGCAGGAGCCGCACCTGCAGGTGATGACGGTGCACAACGCCGGCGCGGTGGCGCTGGCGGACCGGACCGCGCTGCTGTTCCGGTCGCATCTGCGGTGCGGGATCAGCGTCCTCGGCCTGGCCACGAGCCCGGACGGCGTGTCCGGGTGGGTGGTCCATCCGCGGCCGGTGCTGTCCCCCGCGACCAAGGGCGACCCGTACGCGGCCGGCCTCGACTGGCAGGACATCGCGGAGATCGAGTCCGGCGGCGTCGAGGACGCCCGGATCAACCCCGTCGGGGACACGTTCGCCGTCACCTACAGCGCCTACCACGCCGGCATCCGCAACCGGGTGCGCGTGTCCCTCGCGCTCACCGACGACCTCGTCGCCTTCACCCGGCACGGGCCGATGCTCGACCGCGACATGCGCAACGTGGTGCTGTTCCCGGAGCGAATCGGCGGGAGGTACGTCGGGCTGTTCCGGCCCAACGACGTCACCGCCGGCGACACGGGCGGCGCCTACACGCAGATCCGCATCGGATACGCGGAGGACTTCCGGACCGGGCCGTGGGAGATCGCCGACGAGCCGATCATGCGGACCGGGGCGGGCCCGAGCGCCTTCTCCGACAAGATCGGGCCGGGCGCGCCGCCGGTGCGCACCCGGCACGGCTGGCTCAACGTGTTCCACGGGGTGCGCACGACGATGGACGGCAACCCGTACGTGCTCGGCGTTGCCCTGCACGACCCCGACGATCCCCGCATCGTGCGCATGTCCAGCATCCCGCTGCTGTTCCCGTCGCGGGCCGACTGCCGCGTTGCCGACACCGACTACGTGCACGTGCCGAATGTCGTCTTCTCCTGCGGACTCGTGCGCCGCCCCGACGGCACGATCGTGATCTACTACGCCGGCAACGACACGGTCATGAACGTCGGCCTCGCGCACGAGGACGTGCTCGCGGAACTATGCCACCGCTACGGCCAGGATCCGCTGACCGGCCGGCTCCTGTACGACCTCTAGGGCCGCCCCGGGTAACCCCCTGCGGCCGGGCAGAACGACACCGGGCGCCCGGCCAGTGTGGCGTATCGTGACGTCCCTATGCGGCGATTAGGGCGGTTGTGTCAGGGTTGAGCACCATGGCAGGGCGTCTGTTGAACGACCGGTACGAGCTGCGATCGGTCATCGGCCGGGGCGGCATGGCCGACGTGTGGCTGGCCGTCGACCGGCGGCTGGGCCGGCCCGTGGCCGTGAAGATGCTGCACGACGACGGCGGCGCCGATCCGTCGCTCCCGGAGCGGTTCGAGCGCGAGGCGCACACCGCCGCGCAGCTGTCGCACCCGAGCATCGTGGCCGTCTACGACGTCGGGGTGCACGACGGTACGCCGTACCTCGTGATGGAGCTGGTCCAGGGGCACAGCCTCGCCGACGAGCTGGCCGCGGGCCCGCTGGACCCGCGGCGTGCGGTGCGCATCGCCGAGCAGGTGTGCGACGCCTTGGCGGCCGCGCACGACGCCGGAGTGGTGCACCGGGACGTGAAGCCGGCCAACATCCTCATCAGCGACGAGGGCGGGGTGAAGGTCTGCGACTTCGGCATCGCCCGCATCACCGGCCGGGCGCAGACCGCGCTGACCGCACCCGCCACCGTGATCGGCACCAGCTCGTACATGGCGCCGGAACAGGTCCTCGGCGAGCCCGTGGACGCCCGGACCGACCTGTACGCGCTGGGCTGCGTGCTGTACGCCATGCTCACCGGCCGTCCGCCGTTCATCGCCGGCTCGCCGGTGCAGATCGCCTGGCAGCAGGTGCACCAGGCAGCGGAACCGGTGACGGCCCTGCGGCCCGGCCTGCCGCCGCGACTCGCCGGGCTGGTCGGCGCGCTGCTGGCCAAGCGCGCGACGGACC
>NZ_JBFAZW010000129.1:0-27246 GCF_040682015.1 Dactylosporangium sp. NPDC051485 | reverse complement strand
GCGGCCGCCGACGACGCACCCGAGCGCACCGCGCCCGCGCGCGAAGCATCCGGGCCCACACCCGCGGGACCCGCCGGCAGAGGCTCCGTGGCCGGGCGCGCGGCGGGTGGCTCAGGCGTCCTTGTCACGCTTCTGGAGCTTCGAGAAGTCGAGCTTCGGCAGCCGGAAGCCCGGCGGCAGGCCGGCCGCGTTCGGGTCCATGGCGGCCGGGTCGAAGCCGGGCGGGAGCTGCGGCAGGCCGCCGGGCAGGCCGCCGCCCACGCGGGGCTGGCGCACGCCGCTGTTGCCGCCCTTGCTGCCCTTGCGCTTGTTCTTCGGCGACTTGGTGGCCTTGCGACGGCCGCCGGGCAGGCCCATCATGCCGCCCATCTGCTTCATCATCTTCTGGGCGTCGGCGAAGCGGGTCAGCAGCTGGTTCACGTCGGTGACCGAGACGCCCGAGCCGTTGGCGATGCGCACGCGGCGGGAGGCGTTGAGGATCTTCGGGTTGGCGCGCTCTTTCGGGGTCATGGAGCGGATGATCGCGGTGACCCGGTCGAAGTGCTTATCGTCGATCTCGGCCAGCTGGTCCTTCATCTGGTTCATGCCCGGCATCATGGCCAGCACGTTGGCGATCGGGCCCATGCGGCGCACGGCCTGCAGCTGCTCGAGGAAGTCCTCCAGGGTGAACTCCTGGCCGCCCATGAGCTTGGCGGCCATCCGCTCCTTCTCGTCGTCGGCGAAGGCCAGCTCGGCCTGCTCGATGAGGGTGAGCACGTCGCCCATGCCGAGGATGCGGGAGGCCATCCGGTCCGGGTGGAAGACGTCGAAGTCCTCGAGCTTCTCACCCGTGGAGGCGAACATGATCGGCTGGCCGGTGACATGGCGGACGGAGAGGGCGGCACCGCCGCGGGCGTCGCCGTCGAGCTTGGAGAGCACGACGCCGGTGATGCCGACGCCGTCGCGGAACGCCTCTGCGGTGCTGACGGCGTCCTGGCCGACCATGGCGTCGATGACGAAGAGGACCTCGTCGGGGTCGACCGCGTCGCGGATGTTGGCGGCCTGCTGCATCATCTCGGTGTCGATGCCGAGGCGGCCGGCGGTGTCGACGATCACGATGTCGCGCATCTGGCGGCGGGCGTGCTCGATCGACTCGCGGGCGACCTGCACGGGGTTGCCGACGCCGTTGCCGGGCTCGGGGGCGTACACCTCGACGCCCGCGCGGCCGCCCAGCACCTGCAGCTGGTTGACGGCGTTGGGGCGCTGGAGGTCGGCGGCGACGAGCAGCGGCTGGTGGCCCTGGCCCTTGAGCCACCGGGCGAGCTTGCCGGCGAGCGTGGTCTTACCGGAGCCCTGCAGACCGGCCAGCATGATCACGGTCGGCGGGTTCTTGGCGAACTGCAGCCGGCGCGCTTCGCCACCGAGCGTCGCCACGAGCTCCTCGTGAACGATCTTGATGACCTGCTGGGCGGGGTTGAGCGCCTGCGACACCTCCACGCCCCGCGCCCGCTCCTTGAGGCGCGCGATGAACGCCTTGACCACGGGCAGCGCGACGTCGGCCTCGAGCAGCGCCAGGCGGATCTCGCGCGCGGTGGCGTCGACGTCGGCGTCGGTGAGCCGGCCCTTGCTCCGCAGCTTCGAGAAGATGCCGGAGAGCCGGTCACTCAGGGTGTCAAACACGACGTATCCGTCCTCGGTGTAGGAGTCCCTTGAAGGGTACGCGACCGCGAACACCACGGCGCGGCCCGCGACGCACACGGGAACAGGGATCGACAAATGGTGCAGAAGGCCACAAGTACGGACTACAAGGCCGAGCTACACGGCCGGGGCACCGGGACAGGTCACAACAACAAGGCGGCCTGCAGGACCGCGGCCTCCACCCGGGCGCGGGCCTGCGCGTCCCAGGTGCCGGCCAGGTAGAAGGCGTCGACCACCTCGCCCCCGAGCGTGGAGATGTGGGCCGAGCGCACGTCCGCCCCCACGTCGCCGAGCGCGCTGGCCACCCGGAAGAGCAGCCCGGGGGTGTCGGTGGCGCGCAGCTCCAGCACCGTGGCGTCCGTCGCGGCCGACGGGGGCTGCCAGACCACGCGCGGGGGCGCGCTCGCCGCGCCGCGCCGCGCCGAGCGCTCCCGCGCGGCCAGCCGCTCGGCCACCGGGAGGTCGCCGGTGACCGCGCGGCGCAGGTCGGAGACGAGCGCCTCGCGGTCGATGTCGCCGCCGTAGCGGGGCTGCACGGCGCAGACCATCCGCGCGAGGCCGTCCACGGTCACCGTGTCGGCGGTGACGACGTCGAGGCGGTGCAGCGAGAGGCAGCCGGCGACGGCGGCCAGCAGGCCCCGGCGGTCGGACGCGGTGACGGCGACGGAGTCGGTGTCCAGCAGTACCGCCGGGAGCTTCGACGGCACCGTGAGCGCCGCGGCGGGGTTCAGCGGCGCGGCCACCACCCCGGTGTCGAGGGCGCGCTCCACGTGGCGGACCAGCTCGGCGATGAGCCGGCCCTTCCAGTCCGACCAGGCGGCGGGCCCGGTGGCGGCCGCGTCCGCGCGGGCCAGGGCGTGCAGCAGGGAGAGCGTGGTGGCGTCGCCGACCGCGGCGGCGACGGTGGCGATGGTGCGCGGGTCGGACAGGTCGCGGCGGGTGGCGGTGTCGGGGAGGAGGAGGTGCAGGCGTACCACCTTCTCGACCTGGGCGACGTCCGTGGCGCTGAGGCCCATCCTGGCGGCGGCCGCGGCGGCGATCGGGGCGCCGACGATGCTGTGGTCGCCGGGCAAGCCCTTGCCGATGTCGTGCAGCAGGCCACAGAGGACGAGCAGGTCGGGCCGGTCCACGTCGCGGGTCAGGCCGGCCGCCTGGCGGGCGGTCTCGACCAGGTGCCGGTCGACGGTGAAGCGGTGCACCGGGTTGTGCTGCGGGAGGCTGCGCACCCGCGCCCACTCGGGCAGCCACTTGACGACCAGGCCGTAGCGGTCGCAGGCCTCCCAGACGGAGATCATGGTCGGGCCGCTGCCCAGCAGCGTGAGCAGCGCGTCGCGCGCGGGGGCGGGCCAGGGGCGCGGCATCGGGCCGGCGAAGCCGCCGAGCCACTCCAGGGTCGCGTGGGCGATCGGCAGGTCGGCCCGGGCGGCGGCCGCGGCCACGCGCAGGGGCAGTGCCGGGTCGGGGCGCGGGGTGACCGCGGCGCGGGCCAGCACGACCTCGCCGCGCTGCTCGACCACGTCGCGGGCGAGGGGGCGGCGCTCGCCGTGGCCGCGGGCGCTCGGCGCCGACCAGCGCTCCACGGCGCGCCACGCGTCGTCGCTGGCGTAGGCGATGGTGCGGGCCGCCTCGGCGATGCGCCGCAGCACCTCGTCACGGTCGCCCAGGTCGAGCAGCTCGGCGACCTCGTCGCGGTCCTGGGCGAGGAGGCGGTCGACGCGGCGGCCGCGCACGGCGTGCAGGGCGTCGCGGACGTCGAGGAGGGTGCGGTGGGCGCCGCGCACGGCCGGGCGGGGGCCGTCGGCGACGCCGGCGAAGCCGATGCCGCGCAGGACGCCGAAGTCGCGCAGGCCGCCGCGGGACTCCTTGACGTCACCCTCGAGGAGGAAGGCCAGCTCGCCGTGGGCCTGCCAGCGCTGCGTGGTGAGCGCGCGCAGGGCGGGCAGCAGGTGGCGGGCCTCGCGCCGCCACTGGGCGACGGCGGCCGCGTGGAGGCGCTGCAGGAGCGCCTCGTCGCCGGCGATGAGGCGGGCGTCCAGCAGGCCGAGCGCGACCTTGAGATCCTCGCGGGCCAGCTCCAGGGCCAGCTCGGGGCTGCGGGTGGAGTGGTCGAGGGCGAACTTGGCGTCCCAGACCTGGTACCAGATCTGGCTGCCGAGCTCGTCCGCGGCCGCCTCCGCGCCCGGGCCGCCGTCGTGGAGGAGCACCAGGTCGAGGTCGCTGCGCGGGGCGCACTCCCGCCGGCCGAGGCCGCCCACGGCGACGAGGCAGGCTCCTGCCGTACCGCCGCCGGCACTTGAAAAGACCGAGGCGAGCCACTCGTCGATGGCGGCGCAGCGCTCGGCACGCGCGTCCGCGCCCGCCCCGGTGGAAAGGACCGGGGCGGACGCGGGCAGCTGGGTCATCTGTTGAGGACCGATATCGACGGCGATTAGAGGGCGTCGAGCCCGCGCTCGCCGGTGCGGACCCGGACGACCTCGTCGACCGAGGTGACCCACACCTTGCCGTCACCGATCTTGCCGGTGCGGGCGGCGGTGACGATGGCGTCGACGACCTTCTCGAAGTCGAGCTCGTCGGTGACGATCTCGACCCGGATCTTCGGGACGAACTCCACCGTGTACTCCGCACCGCGGTAGACCTCGGTGTGGCCCTTCTGACGGCCGTAACCCTGAACCTCGCTCACGGTGAGGCCGGCAACGCCGAGCGCGTGCAGGGCCTCCTTCACCGCGTCGAGCTGATACGGCTTGATGACCGCGGTCACCAGCTTCATGCCCATTCCCTCCGACATCCCTCGACGCTATCCGGCTACCGTTTCCGACGCCGGGGCTTCCGCCGCCGGCGCGGGTGCCTTGCCCGCTCCCACGCCCGCCAGGGCGAAGGCTCCACCGCCACCGCTGCCGGTGCCCGGGGTCATGTCGTAGGCGCTCTCCGCGTGCTCCGCGATGTCGATGCCCTCGACCTCCGCCTCGGCGCTGACCCGGAAGCCGATCGTCTTCTCGATGATGAAGGCGAGCCCGAAGGCGATGGCGAACGAGTAGATGGTGACGATACCGCTCGCCGCGGCCTGGGCGCCGAGCTGACCGGCGCCGCCGCCGAAGAACAGGCCGTTCTTGGCGCCGAGCGCGCTGCTGATGTTCGCGTTCAGCTTGTCGTTGGCGAAGAAGCCCAGCCACAGCGAGCCGATCCACCCGCCGACGAAGTGCACGCCGACCACGTCGAGCGAGTCGTCGAAGCCGAAGCGGTACTTCAGGCTGACCGCGAGGGCGCAGACCACACCGGCGACGAGGCCGAGCAGCACGGCCGCCCACGAGTCGATGAAGCCACACGCGGGGGTGATGGCGACGAGGCCCGCGACCGCGCCCGAGGAGGCGCCGACGAGGGTGGGCTTACGGTCGCGAATCCACTCGACGATGACCCAGCCGAGCAGCGCGGCCGCGGTGGCGACCTGCGTGTTGACGAAGGCGAGACCCGTGACGAAGTCGACGCCCCCCTCCGAGCCGGCGTTGAAGCCGAACCAGCCGAACCACAGCAGGCCGGCGCCGAGGGCCACGAAGGGCACGTTGTGCGGCTTCATGATCTCGCGCGGCCAGCCGATGCGCTTGCCGAGGACCAGCGCGACGCCGAGCGCGGCCGCGCCCGCGTTGATGTGCACGGCGGTACCACCGGCGAAGTCGAGCGGGTGGAACTTCTGGGTCAGCAGGCCGCCACCCCACACGCTGTGCGCGACCGGGAAGTACACGAGGGTGGCCCAGCCGGCGGCGAACAGCAGCCAGCCGCCAAACTTCGCCCGGTCGGAGATGGCGCCGCTGATCAGCGCGACGGTGATCACGGCGAACGTCATCTGGAAGACCATGAAGACGAACGTCGGGATCTGCAGGCCGCTCGGGTTGTCCGCGGTCGCGCCCCAGATCTCGGTGAGGTAGGTCTTGCTACCGAAGTACTGACCGAGGTTGCCGAAGAGGCCACCGGCGCTGTCGGGGCCGAACGACGCGCTGAAGCCGTAGAAGAGCCACAGGACGCTGACGAGCCCGATCGACGAGAAGCTCATCATCATCATGTTCAGGACGCCCTTGTTGCGGTTCAGGCCGCCGTAGAACAGCGCCAGGGCGGGCGTCATCAGCAACACGAGCGCGGTAGACACAAGAAGCCACGCGGTGTGGCCGGTATCAATCTTCACTTCAGGCACGCGGGCCTCCAGATGGTCGAGATCCTCCCTCCCGACCTTCGAGGCAGCGTCGCCCTCCAGCCGGTTGCGCGAGAGCTTGTCGGGCTCACGTTTCGCGCACCGGCGCTGCGCGGTTTCTACCGCGTCACGTCATGTTTCCAGCGTGTGAAGAAACGCTCACATCCGCGAAAGCGCCTAACGGAGCGCGTATTCGAGGGTGTGCCGCTCATAATCGATGAGCCGCAGGTCACGCACGGGGCGACGGAGATGCCCCTTGTGCACGATGCGCACGAATGCAGGGTCTCCGGCGGCCGCCATGCGTCGAATGCCTTCAATGTGATCGACAATTCGTTTCCGGATGACCCGGACGAGGCGGTGCCGGTCGCGCGGCGTCAGCCCGTAGGCGTCGGCGAACATGCGCAGCCGGCGCGGGCGGTTCGGCCGCTTCCAGCCCAGCGTGTACGAGTCCCGGTCGGAGAACAGCGGGACCCACGTCCACGCCGCGTACGCGACGTCGTAGATCCGCGCGCCCGGGGAGGACAGGTCGAAGTCGATCAGGGACAGGGTGCCGTCCGGGCGCCAGATGACGTTGTGCGGCGCCGCATCGTGGTGGCAGATGACCTCGGTGTCGGGCGGCGGGGGCCCGAACGAGCGCCACACGGCGTTGGGCGGCGGGCGGAAGCCGGCCTGGGCGTCGTGGAACATCCGCAGCATGGTGGCGACAGTGACCATCGCCTCGTCCGTCACCCAGTGCGGTGCCAGCGGGTACTCTCCGCACTCACCTTCGAGGTATTGCAGTACCTCGCGGCCTCGTTCGTCGATGCCGTACGCGCGCGGCGCCCCGGTAAAACCGACGTACTCGAGATGGCGCAGCAATGCGTGCACGGCGGGCGTCCAAGGGCCCGCGTTGCGGCGCACCGTGTCGCCCGAGCGCACCACGACCGAGGTGTTCCCGCCGTGGAGCGGGATCTCCTGCTGCGTCACCTGATCGTCCTTCACTGACCTGACCGGGGGAGCCCTGCCATTGCCGACCTGCCGTTTTTCCCCGCCGCGGCGAGCGCGGCGGGGTCCTACCGTCCCAAGGTACCGCCCGAGGTTACGCGTCCGCGCCAACGAGGGCGTCGACGAACTGTCGGGCATCGAACGGAGCGAGGTCGTCGGGCCCCTCGCCGAGGCCAACCAGCTTCACCGGGATGCCCAGTTTGCGCTGGACCGCGATGACGATGCCGCCCTTGGCGGTGCCGTCGAGCTTGGTCAGCACGACGCCCGTGACGTCCACCACCTCGGTGAACACCCGCGCCTGCTCCAGGCCGTTCTGCCCGGTCGTCGCGTCGAGGATGAGCAGCGTCTCGTCGACCGGCCCGTGCTTCTCCACGACCCGCTTGACCTTGCCGAGCTCGTCCATCAGGCCAACCTTGTTCTGCAGCCGGCCGGCCGTGTCGATCAGCACCGTGTCCACACCCGCGTCAATACCCCGTTTGACCGCGTCGAACGCCACCGACGCCGGGTCCGCGCCCTCCGGGCCGCGCACCACGTCGGCGCCGACGCGCCCGGCCCAGGTGGCCAGCTGCTCGGCCGCGGCCGCGCGGAACGTGTCGGCGGCGCCGAGCACGACGGTGTGACCGTCGGCGACCAGCACCCGGGCGATCTTGCCGCAGGTGGTGGTCTTGCCCGCGCCGTTGACCCCGACGATGAGCAGCACCGCCGGGCGGCCCGCCCGCGGCGTGGCGGCCAGCGAGCGGTCGCGGTCCGGGTCGAGGGCGGCGACCAGCTCGTCGGCGAGCATGGAGCGCAGCTCGGTCGCGGTGGCGGTGCCGTGGATCCGGGCCCGTTCGCGCAGCTTGGCGACGAGCTCGGTCGTCGCCTGTACGCCCACATCGGCCCCGATCAGCGTCTCCTCGATCTCGTCCCAGGTGTCGTCGTCGAGCCGGTCGCGCGACAGCAGGGCCAGCAGGCCCTTGCCGAACACGTTCTGGGAGCGCGAAAGGCGCGAGCGGAGGCGCACCAGCCGGCCGGCGGTCGGCGCCGGCGTCTCGATGACCGGCGCCGCCACGATCTCCTCGACGACCTCCGGCGCGGGCGCGGGCGCCACGACCTCGGCCGGAGGCGCCACGACCTCCGGCGCGGGCGGAGCCTCCGGCTTCTTGACGACCGGCGGGGCGGCCGGCTTCTCGATGACCGGGGGCGCCGCCTTCTGGGCGGGCTTCTCCGGCGGCGCCGGCGGCAGTGTCGGAGGCTTGCGGTAGCGCGGCGCGATCAGCGCCAGGGTGGCCCCGATCACCACGACGAGCAGCACCAGGCCGAAGACGATGTACGACTCCATGGCAGGAATCCTCCCAGACGCGGCCGCGCGCGGCCTGCGGTGGCGCGGAAGCCGGGCGGGCAGGATCATTCGGGTTGCATCGGCAGACGCCCGCCACACCACCCGTCCGGAGGTCGCCACGCCATGTCCGAGACCGAACTCGACGCCGATCGGGGCCCACTCCTGCTCGGCCCGGTGCTACGACGGGTGGAGGGCGACCGGGCGACGGTCTGGGTGGAGACGTCGCGCCCGGCGACCGTCGAGGTCGACGCCGCGCCCGCGGCCGGAGCGGCCCGCACGTTCACCGTACACGGCCACCACTACGCCCTCGTCGTGGTCAGCGGGCTGCCCGGGGACGCGGTCACGCCGTACCGGCTCAAGATCGACGGCGTCGAGGTCTGGCCGCGGCCGGACGACCCGTTCCCGCCTCCCGCGATCCGCACGCGGCCCGCGGGGGCGCCCGTGCGGCTGGTCTTCGGGTCGTGCCGGAAGGCGAGCCCGCTGAGCGTCACGCAGTACCCGCCGGACGCGCTGGACGCCTACGCCGACCGGCTGGCCGCCGCCGTGCGCGCGGACGCGCCGACGCCGTGGCCGGACCTCCTGGTGCTGCTGGGCGATCAGGTGTACGCCGACGAGACACCCGAGAAGATCCAGCGCTGGCTGCGCCGGCGCCGCCAGGAGCGCCGCGCGGACGCGCCCATGACCCAGGTGGTCGACTTCCACGAGTACACGAAGCTGTACCTCGACTCCTGGAGCGACCCGGAGATCCGCTGGCTGCTCTCCACCGTCCCCAGCGTGATGATCTTCGACGACCACGAGATCATCGACGACTGGAACACCTCGCAGCGCTGGCGGGAGCAGATGAGCCGGCTGAGCTGGTGGGAGCAGCGCATCCAGGCCGGCCTGGCCTCCTACTGGGTCTACCAGCACATGGGCAACCTGCCTCCGGGCGCCCTGGCCGAGTGCCCGGTCTACGCCGCGGTCAGCGCCACCGCCGACGCCACACAGCTGCTCGACGACTTCGGTGCCCGCGCCGATCGCGACCGCGCGGCGTACCGCTGGAGCTATGCCATCGACCTCGGCCGCACCCGCCTGGTGGTCGTCGACAACCGCGCCGCGCGCGAGCTGGAACAAGGCAGGCGGGCGATGCTGCCGGACAGCGAGTGGGCGTGGTTCGTCAAGCAGCTGCCGGGCGACTACGACCACCTGCTGATCGGCTCCTCCCTGCCGTGGCTGCTGCCGCCGGCCATCCACCACCTGGAGGCCGCGACCGAGCGCCTGGCCGAGTCCCCGCGGCCGTGGCTGGGCCGCCTCGGCGAGAAACTGCGCCAGGCGGTGGACCTGGAGCACTGGGCCGCCTTCGGCCGCTCCTTCGACGCGCTGAGCGCCCTGCTGGGCCAGATCGCGGCCGGGCAGGGCGGCATCTCCCCCGCCCCGGCCACCATCAACGTGCTCTCGGGTGATGTTCACCACTCCTACGCCGCCCGCGCCGACCTCGGCCCGGACGCGGTGAGCGCGGTGCACCAGCTGACGTGCTCCCCAGTCCACAACGACATGCCCAAGCTCCTCCGCCCGGCGATGAAGTTCGGCTGGAACCCGCCGGCGGCGCGGATGATGCGCTCCCTGGCCCGCACGCTGGGCCTGCGCAAGCCGCCCGTGCGGTGGCGCAGGACCGCCGGGCCGTACTTCGGCAATGCCGTCGGGCTGCTCCTGCTGGACGGCCGCTCGGCCCACGTGACGATCGAGGGCACCCGGCCGGACAAGTCGCTGGGCGAGGTGGCCTCGCTGAAGCTGAGCTGACGCCCACGCGTCCGCGCGTCGGCGGCCGGCCCCGCGCGGACGCGCTGATGCCGGCCGGCCAGCGCGCGGACACGTGGAGCCGAGTCAGGCGCCACGCTGCGCGCTGGGAGCCGCGCAACCCAATACGGACGCGCGAGGGGGCAGGCCGGCGCCCCCGACCCGGGCTAGCCCGCGCGGGGGTGGGTGAGCGGGGGCTCGTTGAGGTCGGTCCAGGTCCACAGCGTCGCCACCCGCGCCCGCCCCGTGAGATACGCCACAGCCGGCTCACGGATGGGCGCGAACCACATGCGCCCCAGCCGCTCCACCGCCTCCGGAAGCGGCACCCACGCGCCCGAGCCGTCGTGCGGGCCCACGCCGGTCACCTCGAAGCCGAGCATCTCGTAGTCGATGCCCCCGGCCGGGTAGCGGGCGACCCACAGCAGGCGCTCGGGCAGCACCGACGCGAATCCCGACTCCTGGGTCACCTTGGCCAGCAGCGGCTCCCCCGGCTCGACCGCGCCCCCGGGCAGGGCCCAGTCCGGCGGGTCGCTGATGAGCAGGACGTCCTTGCCACGGCGCACCACGGCGCCCACGGCGAGCTGTTGGCCGGTCACGCCCCACTGTAAGGGGCCGGGCATACGATCGCGGCATGACCTTTTACGACGTTGAGATCGCCGACCTGCAGGGCAAGCCACTGGACCTCGGGCAGTTCCGCGGGCACCCCGTGCTGGTCGTCAACGTGGCCTCGCGGTGCGGGCTGACGCCGCAGTACGCCGACCTGGAGGCGCTGCACAAGGAGTACTCGGACCGGGGCTTCTCCGTGCTCGGCGTGCCGTGCAACCAGTTCGCCGGGCAGGAGCCGGGGACCTCCGAGGAGATCGCCGAGTTCTGCAGCACTACCTACGGCGTGACGTTCCCGATGACCGAGAAGGTCGAGGTCAACGGGGAGGGCCGGCACTCGCTGTACGACCTGCTCACGCCGGTCGCCGACGGCGAGGGGCACACCGGGGACATCCGCTGGAACTTCGAGAAGTTCCTCGTCGGCAAGGACGGCAGCGTCGCGGCGCGGTTCGGCCCCCGCACGGAGCCCAAGTCCGACGAGGTCGTCAAGGCCGTCGAGGCCAACCTGTAACGCGGCCGGGCGGTACCGCTACAGGCCGAAGGCGCGGCGCGGGTACGACAGGTCGTCGCCCGGCATGTAGCGGTACGCGGTCAGCCCGGCCGCGCGGGCGCCCCGGATCATCCGGTCGGTGTCGTCGACCAGCATGCAGCGCGCGGGTGGCGTGCCGATGAGGGCGCAGGCGGCCTGGAAGTACTCCTTGGCCGGCTTGTGCACCCCGATCTCGGCCGAGATGGCCACCGCGTCGAACTCGGTGGCGAGGTCGAAGGACTCGAGCACCTCGCGGAACTCGACGGTCGAGTTGGTGGCCACGCACACCGGGTGCCCGGCCGCGCGCACGTCGCGCACGAACTGCAGCACGTCGGGGTCGACGGTGCCCGGGTACACCACCCACTCGTCCATCAGCTCGGCCGCCCGCTCGGGGCCGCCGACCCGGTCGGCCAGGGTGGCCGCGACCGTGGCGAGCCAGTCGGCGCGCGTCATGCGCCCCGTGATGGCCGGCAGGAGGCGATCCCACTGGAGCGCGGTGTCGAGGACCGTGCCCGGCTCCAGGCCGTACCGCTGCTCGATCTTGGCATTGATCGATGGGTCGAAGGCGCGCAGCACGCCGTCGAAGTCGATCAGCAGTGCCGTGGGGCGCTGGGTCACGCTGCCTCTTCCGTCCGCAGGCGCTGGGAGATGACCTCGGTCACGCCCGAACGCATCGTCACGCCGTAGAGGGCGTCAGCGACCTCCATCGTGCGTTTCTGGTGGGTGATGATGATCAGCTGGCTGCGCTCCCGCAGCTGCTCGAAGAGCGTGATGAGCCGGCCCAGGTTGACGTCGTCCAAGGCGGCCTCCACCTCGTCCATGATGTAGAACGGGCTGGGGCGGGCCCGGAAGATCGCGCAGAGCAGCGCCACCGCGGTCAGCGAGCGCTCGCCGCCGGACAGCAGCGAGAGCCGCTTGATCTTCTTGCCGGGCGGCCGCGCCTCGACCTCGATGCCGGTGGTGAGCATGTCCTCGGGGTCGGTGAGCACGAGACGGCCCTCGCCGCCCGGGAACAGCACCGAGAAGACCTGCTCGAACTCGCGGGCGGTGTCGTGGTAGGCGCTGGTGAACACCTCGAGGATGCGGTCGTCGACGTCCTTGACCACGGTGAGCAGGTCGCGCCGGGTCGCCTTGAGGTCCTCGAGCTGGTCGGAGAGGAACTTGTAGCGCTCCTCCATCGCCGCGAACTCCTCGAGCGCGAGCGGGTTGACCTTGCCCAGCAGGGCGAGCTCCCGCTCGGCTTTGGCGGCCCGCTTCTCCTGCGTGGCGCGGTCGAACGGCACCGGCTCGGGGGCGGGGCGTCCGTCGGCCTCGGCGGCGGCGACCTCGGGCGCGGTCGGCGGGACCGGCAGGTGCGGGCCGTACTCCGCGACGAGCGTGTCGGCGTCCAGCCCGAACTCCTCAGCCGAGCGGGCCTCCAGCTGCTCGATGCGCATCCGCTGCTCGGCCCGGGCGACCTCGTCGCGGTGCACGGCGCTGGTGAGCCGCTCCAGCTCAGCGGTGAGGTGCTTGGACCGGCCGCGCACCTCGGTCAGCGCCGTCTCGCGCTCCGCGCGCGTCGCGGCGAGGGTGTCGCGGGTCTCCTGGGCCTCGGCGATCGAGTCGGCCAGGCGCTCCAGCGCGAACGCAGCGCCCTCGGCGACGGCCTGCGCGACCCGGGCGCTGCGGGCGCGGGTGGCCTTGCGGGCGGCGGCGCGCTCCCGGGCGGCGCGCTCGGCCGCGGCCTGGCGCAGCAGCGCGTCCGCGCGGCCGGCGAGGGCGCCCACGCGCTCCTCGGCCGTGCGCACCGCGAGCCGGACCTCCATCTCCTGCTGCCGGGCGACGGGCACCTCGGCGGCGAGGTCGTCGCGCTCCAGCGTCGACGGGTCCTCGTCGATCGGCGTCTCCTCGGCCGCCGCCAGCCGCTCCTCCAGCTCCACGAGGCTGGCCAGGCCGGACTCGCGCACCGCCTCGGCCTTGGTCTTGGCCGCGGCGTGCCGCTCGACCTCGGCCCGGGCCGACTTGGCGGCGGCGCCGAGCTCGGCGAGGCGGCGCGCGGCCGCGTTGCGGGCGCTGTCGGCCTCCTTCTTGGCCGCGGCGGTCTCGGCGACGACCTGCTTGGCCGCGGTGGCCGAGTTGCGGGCCAGGGCGAGCAGCTCCCGCGCCTCGGCGACGCGGCGCTCGGCGTCGACCTTCTGCTGGCGGGCCTCCTCGACGGCCGCCTGGACCTCGATGAAGCTGTGCTGCTTGCCGGAGCCGCCCGCGGCCGCGTAGGCGCCGATGACGTCACCCTCGGGGGTGACGGCGCGCAGCGCGGGCGCGTAGGACACGATGCGCCGCGCGGTCGGCAGGTCGGGGGCGAAGACCACGTCGCCCAGCGCCCGCTCCAGGGCCGGGCGCAGCTCCTCGGGGGCGCGCACGAGGTCCATCGCCCAGGCCGCGCCCGGGGGCAGCGGCACCCGCTCGACCGCGGGCGCGTCGAGCATCGGCGCGGACGCGATGAGCAGCGCGGCCCGGCCCGCGTCGTCCTGCTTGAGCATCTCCACCGCGGCGACCGCGCCGTCCACACCGGCGACCGCGACGGCGTCGGCCAGGACACCCAGCGCGGCGGCGAGCGCGGCCTCGTGGCCGGCCTCGACCGACAGCAGCGCGGCGACGCTGCCGAGCAGGCCGGGGACGCGGTCGGCGCGGGCCAGCAGGGTGCCGGCGCCGTCCTTGCGGCGCAGGCCCATGGCGAGCGCCTCCTCGCGGGCCTTCCACTGCGCGGCGTCCTTCTCCGCGGCCCGCTCGGCGTCGCTGTGCTGGCGCACCTCGCCGTTGATCGCGTCGAGCTCGCGGGTCGCCTCCTGGTGGCGCATCTCCAGGTCGGCGTTGGCGTTGTCGGCCACCGACGCGCCGGCGCTGGCCTCGTCGTAGAGGCCCTGCGCCACCTCCGCGCGCGCCTCGGCCTCGGCCAGCTGTACGGCGAGCCGCTCGATCTCCCCCGCGGCGGCGGTCGTGCGCGACCGGGCGGACTCGACCTGCCCGGCAAGCTTGGCCAGGCCCTCGCGCCGGTCGGCGATGGCCTTGTGCGCGGCCACGATGGCCTTTTCGGCGAACGCGAGGCGCCGCTCCAGGTCCTGGCGGCGCTCGACCGCGTCGGCGAGGCGCTCCTGGCTGGCCTCCAGCGCCGCGCGCAGCTCCTCCTCCTGCTCGCGGACCTTGTCGGCCTCGGCGGTCAGCTGGTCGGGGTCGCGCCCGGGCCGCTCCTCGACGGGCGCGGCGGCGAGGTTGCGGTGCCGCTCGGCCGCGAGCTGGTGCAGCGAGCGGTAGCGCTCCTGCAGCGTCGAGAGCTGGTACCAGGTGTCCTGGGCCTCGGCGAGCACGGGCGCGTCCGCGGCGTGCTCGGCCTCCAGCGCGGCGAGGCGCTCGTTGACCGCCTCGACCTCGGCCTCGACCTCCTCGCGGCGGGCCCGCAGCGCGGTCTCGTCGGCGATCTCCCGGTCCAGGGTCTCGCGCAGCGTGGCCAGGTCGTCGGCGAGCAGTCGCAGCCGGGCGTCGCGCAGGTCGGCCTGGATGCCGGCGGCGCGGCGGGCCACCTCGGCCTGGCGACCGAGCGGCTTGAGCTGGCGGCGCAGCTCGGTGGTGAGGTCGCCGAGGCGGTTGAGGTTGGCCTGCATCGCTTCGAGCTTGCGGATGGCCTTCTCTTTGCGCTTGCGGTGCTTGAGTACCCCGGCCGCCTCCTCGACGAAGGCGCGGCGGTCCTCGGGGCGGGCGTGCAGTACACCGTCCAGGCGGTTCTGACCGACGATCACGTGCATCTCGCGGCCGATGCCGGAGTCGGACAGCAGCTCCTGGATGTCGAGCAGGCGGCAGCTGCTGCCGTTGATCTCGTACTCGCTCTCGCCGGAGCGGAACATCCGGCGGGTGATCGACACCTCGGTGTAGTCGATCGGCAACGCACCGTCGGTGTTGTCGATCGTGAGGGTGACCTCGGCCCGTCCCAGCGGGGCCCGGCTCGCGGTCCCGGCGAAGATGACGTCTTCCATCTTGCCGCCGCGCAGAGCCTTGGCCCCCTGCTCACCCAGCACCCAGGCGATCGCGTCGACCACGTTGGACTTGCCCGAGCCGTTGGGCCCGACGACGCAGGTGATGCCCGGCTCGAGCCTCAGCGTGGTCGTGGAGGCGAAGGACTTGAAGCCCTTGGCCGTCAGCGTCTTGAGGTGCACGGATCTCCACGGTGTCGAGGTGTGTTACCGGGCAGGCTACCGCCGGGGAGCGTACCCGTCCCTGCAGCCCCGCACACCATAATGCGCGTGTCGTGAACACAGCGCCCACCGGAGCCCCACGCGTCACGTACCGGACGAGCGGGTCGTTACGCACTTCGAGGTCGCACCGAGGTGCGAACATGACTGCGCGCCGAGACCCAGTGGATGTCGGCGCGCGGGTTTACTGTGCAGTTCTGCGTAGGTTGCGGTGTCCCCAGAACCTCAGGCCATCGCCGGCTCGACGAGCCGGACCAGCTGGTCCGCCTCCGAAGCCGCGGCGGCGAGCCGGTCGTTCTCGGCACGGAGCCGCACGACCTCGAACTCGAGCGCCCGAACCTTGGCACGCAGTGTGGTGACCTCGTCGACAAGACGCCGATCGGGCGCGCTGCCTACGTGGCCGAAGAGGGCCTTAGCCATATCGTCTCCTTGTTAAGCGCAGCCGGTCGACTCCGGCAAACGCGCGCCCAGCGTCCCGCGACCGAAGCACAAGGGCGTAAATGGGCGCGACTGGCGACCCCTCTATGTTCCGTCCGGGGTGGCACTTAGTCAAGCCGACGGGCACGCCAAACGTGCTGGCCAGGGTGTTCTCACTCACCCGGGTGCGTGATCCGCACCGCCGCGTCGATCGTGGCAGTGTGCCACCGGTTGCCCTGCGGCGCCACTGCAAAGTAGCGTCTTGTGCGGGAAATCTGGAGAACCGACACGACCGGGAGCGTCCGATGACGGCACCACAACCCGGTCTGCTTGCGCGGCTCGGTCCTACGGGCATTGCCGGGCTCGTGGCGGGCGCACTCGTGATCTTCGGCATCGGCTCGGTAATCATTCCGGCCCTGAGCTCCGGCCCCGACCCCGCCGCCACGCAGCAGGCCGCCGCGCCGCCACCGGCGTCCGCGCCCGCCCCGGCCAACGCCGCCCCGGCCGCCAGCAGCGCTCCTGCGGCCACGAGCGCGGCCCCCACGAAGACCACCCTCGTGGCCGCCAACTTCAACAGCGACTACGAGGACAAGGTGGTCCAGCTGGTCAACAACCAGCGCCGGAAGGAAAAGTGCGACCCGCTGCGGGTCGACGCGAAGCTGCGCACGGCCGCGCGGGAACACGCCGCCGACATGGCGGCCCGCGACTTCACCGGCAGCCGGGGCAGCGACGGCAGCAACGCGGCCGGGCGCGCGCAGGCCGCCGGGTCCGCCGGCTTCGCCGACGAGCTGACCGCCAAGGGCGGCGACCCGGGCGACGTCGTCAAGCAATGGATGCACGACGGCAACGCGCGCGGCGTGCTGGTCGACTGTGCCATCACGTCGATCGGCGTCGGCGCCGCGATGCGCGGCCGCACGCCGTACTGGACGCTGGACACCGGCCGTGCTTGAGGGGGCCCAGCATCGTTAGTCCGGTCGTGGACCGGGTTCCGACGCTCCTGCCGCTGAGGGCGCATCCGCTGGCCCGGCCACACGCGTGGGAGATCGTCGCGAGGCACGGTCCCGCATTCACCGTCGTCATCGACGTGGCCGCCGGGCCCGGCAGCGGCCGGGACCCGCTGTGGACCGCGGCCATGAGCCGCCTGGACGCGGCCGGCGTGCGGCTGCTCGGCTACGTCGACGTCGACTACGGCACCCGCCCGGTCGCGGACATCCGCGCGGACGTCTACCGGTGGGCCGGCTACCCTGTGCGCGGCGTCTTCCTGGACCGCACGCCGGTCAGCCCCTACGCGATCGGCCCGGTCGCGGTCATCGCCCAGGCGGCCGCGCGGGCGGGGCTGCCGGAGGTGGTGCTCAACCCCGGCGAGCCGCCCGACGAGGCGTACCGCGAACTCGGCCTCCCCGTCTGCGTGTTCGACGGCAGCTGGCGGGAGTACCGGCGCTGGTCGGGCGCGGGCGCGCGCCCGGGCGACGGGCACCTGGTGCACGCGGTGCCGCCGTGGGAGCTCGACGAGGCGGCCCGCCTGCAGGTCAGCCGCGAGGCCGGCTTCGGGCTCGTCACCGACCTGGGCGCGCCCGACCCCTACACCGACCTGCCGGCCTGGTGCGGCCTCGCGCCGGGCCTGGCCGAGCTGGGCGCGGAGGCGGGCCGGGCGACCCCGGCGCCCCGCCGCGCGCGCCCGTACCGCCCGCTCAGCGTGATGCGAGACGGGGCCGCGGCTGGCAGCGTGGGCAGGAGTACGAGGACCGGTTCATGAAGGCCTCCCGGCGGATCGGGCTGCCGCACCGGCTGCAGGGCAGGCCCTCGCGGCCGTAGGCGTTGAGCGACCGGTCGAAGTAGCCGCTCTCGCCGTTGACGTTGACGTAGAGCGCGTCGAAGCTGGTGCCGCCCTGGCCGATCGCCTCGTTGAGCACCTCGCGCACATGATCGAGCAGGCGCCGTACGACCGGGCGGGACAACTGCGACGTGTCACGCGCCCCGTGCAGCCCGGCCCGCCACAGCGCCTCGTCGGCGTAGATGTTGCCGACGCCCGAGATCAGCGTCTGGTCGAGCAGCGCCCGCTTCACCTCCGTGCGCCGCTTGCGCAGCCGCTCCACGAACGCGTCGTCCACGAACAGCGGGTCGACCGGATCCAGCGCGATGTGGGCGAGCTCGGCCGGCAGCACGGCGCCGCCCGCGGAGACGCTCAGGCCGCCGAACGTACGCTGGTCGACGAAGCGCAGCTCCGGCCCGTCGTCGTCGAACGTGAACCGGATGCGCAGGTGCGTCTCGGCCGCCGCCGAGGCCGGCTGCATGAGCAACTGACCGGACATGCCGAGGTGGCCGACGAGCGCGTCCTCGTCGTCCAGCGGCAGCCACAGGTACTTGCCGCGGCGCATCACCGCGCCCACGCGCCGGCCGGCCAGGACGCTCGCGAAGTGCTCGGCGCCGGGCAGGTGGCGGCGGATCGCGCGCGGGTGCAGCACGTCGACCGTGGCGATGCGCCGACCGGACACCCATTTGTCGAGGCCGCGGCGGACGGTCTCGACCTCGGGAAGCTCAGGCATGCAGGACCCCTAGATCGCGTAGTGCCAGACGGTGACGAGATACGAGCCGTACCACAGGCCGAACGCCCCGCAGAAGGCCAGCACCGCCGCGATCGTGCTCGTCCGCGCCCGGGCGAGCGCGACCGCGGGCGGCACCAGGATCAGCAGCGCGGGCACGAGCAGCCGGGGCTTGGAATGGTAGTAGCCGCCCTGGCCGAGGACCAGCACCAGCACGATGACGCCGTAGACGACCAGCGGCGGCCACACGCGCCCGCGCAGCGCGACCACGGCCAGGGCGAGGACGCCGATGAGCATCCAGGCGATGCTGACCTGGATCCAGCCGTCGCCGGACAGCAGCGCGTCGTGCACGAATTGCAGGCTCGACGTGCCGTAGTCGAACGTGGTGCCCCAGCCGGCGGTCTGGATGTCGAACCAGGCGCCCAGGTCCCCCACCCGCAGCCCGACCCAGAGCAGGTAGGCGGGCACGCCGGCCAGGGCGATCAGGGCCGCGGCGACCGGGCGCCAGACGTCGCCACGCTCACCCTCGGGCCGGCGGCGCCGGCGGTAGAGGTGGATGCCGGCGGCGACGGCGAGCGCGACCGCCGCGGCCGCGCCGGTCGGGCGGGTCAGCGCGGCGCCCAGCCCGAGCAGGCCGGCCGCCAGCCAGTCGCCCCGGTGCGCGCACAGCAGCATGCCGGCCACCAGCGCGGTGAACAGCGCCTCCGAGTACCCCATGGACAGCGCGAGCGACATCGGCTGCACGCAGAAGAGGACCGTGAAGATCAGGGCCACGCGCTCGGAGTACAACCGCGTGAGCAACGCGCAGAGCAGCACCGCGGCCGCGCCCCCGGCCAGCCACGACACGGTGATCGCGGCGGTGCCGTAGTCGAGGCGGGTGACGGAGTGCACGAGGCGCACCAGCATCGGGTACGCCGGGAAGAACGCGAGGCCGTTGCCGACCAGGTGGCCGTCGGTGTCGAAGGTGTAGCCGGTGGGGTACCCCTCCTGGGCGACGCGCACGAAATGCCCGGCGTCCCACGCGAGGAGGCGGTCGCGGACCTTGTCGTCGGGCGCCATCCACCACAGGAAGGCCAGCTGCACCAGGCGGCTGAGGGCGTAGACGCCCAGCGGCAGCGCGAACGGGATCGCGCGGCCGCGCTCGGTGTCCTTATCGACCCGCGTCATCGTCATCGGCGGCCGGTTTCTCGGTGGGAGTGGGTGCGGACAGCTCACGCCACGCGGCCTCGGCCGCCCGCTGCTCGGCCTCCTTCTTGCTGCCGCCCTGGGCGCCGCCGTACCGCCGCTTGGCCACGATCACCCAGGCGGTGAACCGCTTGGCGTGGTCGGGCCCCTCTTCGTCGATGCGGTACTCGGGCACGCCGAGGCCGCGCCCGGCGGTGAGCTCCTGCAGGCTGGTCTTCCAGTCCAGGCCGGCCCCGCGCAGCGCGGCCTCGGCCATCAGCGGGTCGAAGAGCTTGTGGATCACCTTGGCCGTGGTCTCCAGGCCGTACTGCAGATAAATCGCGCCGATGAGCGCCTCGAGCGTGTCGGCGAGGATGCTGGCCTTGTCGCGGCCCCCGGTCGCCTCCTCGCCCTTGCCGAGGAGCAGGAACGGCCCGATGCCCTGGGGTCCCAGGCGGCGCGCGACGTCCGCGAGGGCGCGCATGTTGACCACGCTTGCGCGCAGCTTGGCCAGCTGCCCCTCGGCGAGCTTCGGGTGGTTCTGGAACAGGGCGGTGGTGATGACCACGCCGAGGACGGCGTCGCCGAGGAACTCCAGCCGTTCGTTGGTGGGCAGGCCGCCATTCTCGTACGCGTACGAGCGGTGGGTCAGGGCCCGCTTCAACATCTCCGGGTCGAACTCGACGCCGAAGGCCACCTCGAGATGATTCTGATGCTTCACGAGCGCTCTCCCAGTGCGTCCTGGATGGTGAGCCCGCCGGCCGAGGAGAGTTCGGTCAGCAGATCGTCGGCGAGCCCCGCGACGGCAGGGGTGATGCGGCCGCGATGCAGGCGCGCGGCGAGGGCGATGCCGTCGGCGACCTGGTCCCCGTTCGCGGCACCATGACAGACGACGACGTCGCCGGCCACCCCGAGCAGGACGGCGGCCGCCTCATGATCGGACGATGGCGAGATGGCACCTTCGATGCCCTTGAGCAGTACGTTGCCGGTGAACCCGTCGGTGACCACCACGTCCGCCGGGCCGCCGCGCGGCACGTCGAAGCCCTCGACCAGGCCGATGTAGCGGCCCCCGGCCGGCAGCGCGACGTCGGACAGTGCGATCGAGACGGCCCGCCGCAGCCGGTCGCCTTTGCCGGGCTCACTGCCGATGGACAGCAGCCCCACGCGCGGGCGCGCGATGCCGAGCCCGACGGCGGCGTAGGCGGTGCCGAGCACGGCGTGCTGCACCAGTTCGAGCATGGTGGCGTCGAGCGTCGCGCCGACGTCGACGAGCAGGACGACGCCGTGGGGGGTGGGCACCTGGGCGGCCAGCCCGGGCCGGCGCACGCCGCGCAGACGGCCGAGGACGTGCGCGGAGGCGGCGACGGCGGCGCCGCTGGACCCCGCGGAGACCATCGCGTCCGCGCGGCCCGCGTAGACGGCCTCCGCGGCCGCGCGGACCGTCGTCTCGCGGCGGATGTGGCGCAGCGGCGAGTCGGCCATGCCGATGGCGGAGTCGATGGTGACGACACTCACGCGCCCACGGTCGCCGGCCGCGAGCGCGCCAATGACCTCGCCGGCCGCTTCCCGCGGCCCGACGAGGACGAGGTGGAGGTCTGGATCGGCGCTGCATGCGCGCAGAGCGCCGTCAACCACGACGGCGGGAGCCCCGTCCCCGCCGAGGAGGTCGACGGCGATCCGCGCGACGCCGGACGGGGTCTCCCCGCCGTGCGGCGATCGGTCGGATCGCGTCACCCGGATCCGGTGGTCAGACCTCGATGACCTGGCGGCCGTTGTACGTGCCGCAGACCGAGCACGCCGCGTGGGGCAGCTTCGGCGAGCGGCACTGCGGGCACGGCTGGGTGGAGACGGCGACGGCCTTCCACTGGCTCCGGCGGGCCCGGGTGTTGCTGCGCGACATCTTCCGCTTGGGAACGGCCACGGGTCTTACTCCTCTGACGTCTTGATCTGGGACAGGGCGGCCCAGCGAAGGTCGAGCTGCTCGTGGGAGTGACCCTCGGGCAGTTCGTCGAGCGGCACCCCGCACTCGGGGCACAGTCCTGGGCAGTCTTCTCGGCACACGGGGTTGGCGGCCAGGGAGAGCACCACCGCGTCCCGCAGTGCCGGCTCCAGGTCGATCAGGTCGCCCTGCAGCCGTCCGACCTCGTCCTCGTCCGTCGTCTCGTCCGTCGTGCTGTGCTCGTAGGCATAGAACTCTTGGATCGGGACGTCCAGCGTGTCGCTGATCGGGCGTAGACAACGTCCGCACTCGCCGGCCAGCGGGCCGGTGACGGTGCCGGAGACGAGAACGCCTTCGGACACCGACTCCATGCGTAGCTGGAGGTCGAGCTCGGCGCCCTGGGGCACGCCGATCAGCTCCAGGCCGAGGTCCTCGGGCGCCGGCACCTTCCGCGCGACCGCGTGCAGGGCACCCGGTCGGCGTGGGAGGTCTCTCGTCTCGAGGACCAGCGGCAACCGGGCATCCAGGTGCGGGTGTGGTTGGTGTGGCATTCTTCAGACTCCGGCCAGGCAGGGCCGACGGACAAGGCTACCCGAGTGGCAGATCTTCCGTCGAATCGCCCCCCACGATAGCGCGCCGTCAGAAGGGCAGTGGACGGTCGTCCTCCCCGGAGGGGGTGAACGAGCCGATCTCACGCAGCGCGTGCATCTTGTCACGGCCGCGCTCGATCGAGGCGAGGGAGCGGGTCAGGAACTGCTCGAAGTTGGCCAGCGCGGTGTCCACGTAGTCGTCGACCTCGTCACGCAGCCGCTGCGTCTCGGCCCGCGCCTCGTTGATCATGCGGGACGCCTCGTGCTCGGCCGACACGACGATCTCGTTGATCGACACGAGGCGGGTGTGCTCGGCCTCGGCCTCGGCGATGATCCGCTCCGCCTCGCGCCGGCCCGCGTCGACGATCTTGTCCCGCTCGTCGAGCAGCGCGGTCGCCCGCCGCAGCTCGCCGGGCAGGTCGGCCCGCAGCTGGTCGAGCAAGTTGATCATATCGGCCCGGTCGAACACGAAGTTGCTCCGCGACATCGGCGCCGACCGTGCACCCTCGATCAGCGCGATGATCTGGTCGATGCTCTCGAGCGGATCCACCTGCGGTCACTCCTGTTCACATGTCGAACGACCTAACCATGATGCGGCTCGAACACCGATGCCGCTCCATCGCCACTCGGGTTTTGTCTCTACTTTCGCGCCGAGGCGAGCCGTTCCTGCAGGCGATTCGCCACGAGATCGGGTACATGTGGCGAAACGTCGCCGCCCCACTTGGCGACCTCTTTGATCAGGCTCGACGAGACGAACGAATATTTGGGGTTGGTCGGCATGAACAGCGTCTCGATGCCGCTGAGCCCGTAGTTCATCTGGGCCATCTGCAGCTCGTAGTCGAAGTCCCCCGCCACCCGCACGCCCTTGACGATCGACGTGATGTCGTTGGCGCGGCAGAAGTCGACCAGCAGACCCTGGAACGCGTCGACCCGGACATTGGCGTACGGCGCGGTCACGGCCGCGAGCATCTCCAGCCGCTCGTCGACGGTGAACAACCCCGCCTTGCTCTGATTGATCAGCACCGCGACGACGACTTCATCGAATATCTGCGATGCCCGAGCCACGATGTCCAGGTGTCCATTGGTCACCGGATCGAACGAACCCGGACAGACCGCGCGCCTCATTGCACCAGCCCAAGCCTCATGAGCGGGGACCGTACCAAAGCTTCGCTCAGCCGTCGTGCTCGCGTTGGACATACCACAGCGCGGTCTCCCCGTAGCGGCGCTCGGCGATCTGCTCCAGCCCGTCGGGCAAGGTCATCGGCGCCCCGCGGCTGGAGCGCTCGACCACCACGACCGCACCCGGGGCGAGCCAGCGCTCGGTCAGGGCCGCCAGCACCGCACGGACGCGCTCGTCGGCCACCGCGTAGGGCGGGTCGATGAAGACCGCGTCGTAGCGCTTGTCCGGCTCCCCCGCGACCAGGCGCTCGACCTTGTCGGCGACCACCCGCACCCGCGCGCCGACGCCGAGGGTCGCGACGTTGTCGCGGATGACGCGGGCGGCCTTGGCGTCGGCCTCGACGAGCAGCACGTGCTCGGCGCCGCGGGAGCAGGCCTCCAGGCCGACCGCGCCCGAGCCCGCGTAGAGGTCGGCGAAGCGCGCACCGTCGAGGTCGACGAGGTTGTCCAGGCTGCTGAACAGCGCCTCACGGACCCGGTCGGAGGTGGGCCGGGTGCCCTGCCCGGCCGGCACGGTCAGGCGGCGGCCACCGAGCGTCCCGGCCACGATTCGCGTCACGGGACCAATGTAGAAGCCGTCGCGGCGGGGGAATCGGCGTCCACCGCTCGAACGAGGCGTGTCGGGCGGTCGCCAGTGACATACGTCACCACCCATTCGGGCAATCGCGACAGTTGCGGCGAGTCCGGCACCGCAGCCATCACCGCCGTCAGCCTTTCTCGAGGTACTCCGCGCGTTCCTCGTCGACCAGGCGCGCGATGGTGGCCGCGAGGTCCGGGTACCGCTCCAGCTCGCGGTCCTCCTCGATGAGCTCGGCCGCCTCCGCGCGCGCCTCGCCGATCAGGTCGGCGTCGCGCTGCAGCGACAGCAGCCGCAGGTGGGAGCGGTGGCCGGACTGGGCCGCCCCGAGCACGTCGCCCTCGCGGCGCTGCTCCAGGTCGAGCTCGGCCAGCTTGAAGCCGTCGGTGGTCGAGGCCACCGCGTCCAGCCGTGCCCGCGCGGACGTGCCCTCCCCCGCCTCGGTGACCAGCAGGCACAGGCCGGGCGCGCTGCCCCGCCCGACGCGCCCGCGCAGCTGGTGCAGTTGGGAGACGCCGAACCGGTCGGCGTCGAGGATGATCATCATGGTCGAGTTCGGCACGTCCACGCCGACCTCGATGACCGTGGTGGCGACCAGCGCGTCGAGCTGTCCGCCGGCGAAGGAGCGCATCACCGCGTCCTTCTCGTCGGCCGGCAGGCGCCCGTGCAGCACCCCGATCCGCAGGCCGTGCAGCGGCCCGTCCTCCAGCTGGGGCGCGACGTCCAGGACCGCGACCGGGGGGCGGCGGCCGTCGTCGCCGACCGGCGGGACGTCCTCGCCGTCGGACTTGGCGTCGCCGATGCGCGGGCACACCACGTACGCCTGGTGCCCCTTCGCCACCTCCTCGCGCAGCCGCCGCCACGCCCGGTCCAGGAACGCGGGCTTCTCGCTGACCGGCACCACGTGGGAGGCGATCGGCGAGCGCCCGCGCGGCAGCTGGCTGAGCACCGACGTCTCCAGGTCGCCGAAGACGGTCATCGCGACCGTGCGCGGGATCGGGGTGGCCGTCATGACGAGCACGTGCGGCGGCTGGTCGGCCTTGGCCCGCAGGGCGTCGCGCTGCTCGACCCCGAACCGGTGCTGCTCGTCCACCACGACCAGGCCGAGATCGGCGAAGTCGACGCCCTCGTAGAGCAGGGCGTGGGTGCCGACGACGATTCCCGCGGTACCGCCGCGGATCTCTTCGCCGACGCGACGGCGCGCGGCCGCGCCCAGCGAGCCGGTCAGCAGGGCGACCCGGGTGGCCTCCGGCGCCGCGTCGAGCTCCCCCGCCCGCGCCATGCCCCCGAGCAGGTCCATCACGTTGCGGTAGTGCTGCGCGGCCAGGACCTCCGTCGGGGCCAGCATCGCCGCCTGCCCGCCCGCGTCCACCACCTGCAGCATCGCCCGCAGCGCGCAGAGCGTCTTGCCGGAGCCGACCTCGCCCTGCAGCAGCCGGTGCATCGGGTGCGCCCGCGCGAGGTCGGCCGCGATCTCCTCGCCGACGTCGCGCTGCCCGCGCGTCAGCTCGTACGGCAGCCCCGCGTCGAACGCGGCCAGCAGGCCCCCGTCCCGGCGCGGGCGCGGCACCGCCGGCCAGTCCTCCGCCCGCTTCTTGCGCTGCACCAGCGTCAGCTGCAGCGCGAACGCCTCGTCCCACTTGAGCCGCCGCCGCGCGATCCCCAGCGACTGCTGCGACTCGGGCCGGTGGATCTCCCGCAACGCCTTGTCCAGCGAGGTCAGCCGGCGCTCCGCCCGCGTGGTGGCCGGCACCGGGTCGGGCGTCGGCGGCAGCACGTCGAGCACGGTGCGCACGGCCGCCGCGATGCGCCAGGTCGGCACCCGCGCGGTGGCGGGGTACACGGGGATGATCGCCCCCGCGAACTCCTCCACCGCCTCCTCGCCCTCCCCCGCGTCGAGCAGCACGTAGTCCGGCTGGTTGAGCTGCAGCTTGTTGTTGAACCGGCCGACCTTGCCGGAGAACAGCCCCCAGCGGCCCGGGCGCAGCTGGTTCTCCCGCCACGGCTGGTTGAAGAACGTGACGCTGATCTCCCCGCCGCTGTCGTCGCCGATGACCGCCTCGACCAGCGAGCCCCGCTTGCCCCGCGCGCCCCCGCGCTGCTGCGTGAACTGCCGCGAGTTGACCCGCTTGACCTGACCGAACACGGTCACGTCGGTGTCGATCTCCAGCGCCCGGATGTCGGTGTGCTCCCCGCGCTCCTCGTAGCGGCGCGGGAAGTGGTACACGAGATCGCCCACGGTGTGCAGGTCGAGGTGCTCCGCCAGCAGCTTCGCGCCGTTGCCCCCGAGGACCTTCTGCAACGGCGTGGACAGGTCGATGTCGGCCATAACCCCTATTCGACTCCCACCAGCAGCGGGTAGTGCGGCTGGCCCCCTTCGTAGCACTGGACCTCCACGAACGGCCAGGAACCCGCGACGTGGCGCCGCAGCGTCTCGCCCAGCCCGTCCGGCGCGTCCCGGCCCGCGATGAGGGTGACGAGCTCGCCGCCCCCGCCCAGCAGCCGGTCCAGCAGCAGGCACGCGGTCTGCGCCAGATCGCGCCCGATGAGGTTGACCTCGCCGTCGACGATCGCCAGCACGTCGCCCGCCTGACAGCGCCCGGCGACCGTCAGCGCCTCCCGCGCGGCCATGGTCAGCTCGGCCGAGCGGCACCGCGCGGCCGCCTCCGCCATGGCGATCACGTCGTCCTCGAACCGGCGGGCCACGTCGCGCACCGCCATCGCGGCCAGCGCCTGCACCGGTGAACGGGTGGGCACCACGCCCGCGCGCACTCCCTGCGCCCGCGCCTCGGCCGCCGCCGCGGTGGCCACGGCCTGGACGTTCGGGTCGTTGGGCAGCACCACCACGCGGCCCGCGCCCGTGCGCTGGATCGCCGCGAGGATCTCCGCGGTGGACGGGCTGCCGCTGGTGATCACGACCGCGCCCTCGGCCCCGAGCAGCTCGGCCAGGCCGGGGCCGGTGCACACCACGACCACGCCGCGCTCCCCCGCGGCCACGGGCTCTGCCCGCCCCTCGCCCGCGGCCTGCCCCACGCCGGCGGCATCCCACGGTGCGAGCGGCTGCGCCTGCGCGCGGGCGACCACCTGGTCGGCGAAGCGCGTCACCGTGATCCGGCTCGGCCGGCCCGCCTCCACGCCCGCCTCGATGGCCGCCCCAATGTCGTTGACGTGCACGTGGACGTGCCAGACGCCCTCGTCGCCGACCACCACCAGCGAGTCACCGAGCCGCGACAGGGTGCGGCGCAGCGTGTCCACCGCACGCTCGGGGGCCTCCAGGAGGTACTGCACTTCGTACGCATACTCCCCCGAGCCGGCCTCGCGCTCCATGAGTCCGTCCGGTCGCCCGCCGACTGCCCCCAGTACCACCCCGGATAGCCCCGGGACCGACGGCACCGGCCGCACCGTCTCGTCGCCGCCCAGGGTTTGCACCAGCGCCTCGAGGAGCACCACCAGCCCGCGGCCGCCCGCGTCGACGACCCCGGCACGGGCGAGCGCCGGCAGCTGCGGGCCGCGCTTGCCCACGAGGACGATCCGCGGAGCCAAC
>NZ_JBFAZW010000128.1:0-27942 GCF_040682015.1 Dactylosporangium sp. NPDC051485 | reverse complement strand
GCCTCGGCGGCATCCCGCCGGTCGGGACCTGGGGCGGCGTCAGCAAGGAGTTCCTAGTGGGCGGGACCGGGCCGCGGGGCGTGCGGGGCATCTCCTCGCTGAGGTCGGGGCCGCCGACGCCGGTCGCGCGGCCCTTCGAGCCGCGCAGGTCGGGGTTGCCCCGGCCGGGGAGCTGCGGGCGCTGGCCGGGGGGCATGCCGCGGCCGGGCGGCGGGCGCAGGCCCGAGAGGTTGGGGCGGCCGGGCAGCTGCGGGCGCATGCCGCCGGGACCCTCGCCGAGACGGGCGGAGGCCTGCGCCGGGTCGAGGCCGGCCGTCGGGGCCGGGCCGAGCCGGGCGAAGCCGGGCGTGCCCGGGAGCCCCGGCATGCTGGGCAGGTTGGGCACCTGCTGGGGCGCGACCGGGCCGGTGGGCACCGTCGGGAACTCCGGCAGCGGGGGCAGCACGGCCTGGCCGGCCAGGGTCAGGGCGTGGTCGCGGGGCACCGAGCCCAGCTGCGTGAGCCGGTCCTGCAGCTGGTTCTGCAGCTGCGAGGTGTCCGGCGGGTTCACCTTCGGGAAGCTCGGCGGCGGCAGGATCGGCGGGGGCGGGAGGCTGCCGCCCGGGCCGCCGCCGTGGATCGTGGGAGGCTGCGCCATCGCGGCGTTGGTCGGGCCCTTGTAGCGGGTGCCCCAGGTCAGGTAGTTGAAGTACACCAACAGGTACGTGTCGGCGAGGTCCTTCACGTAGGGCTTGATGTCCTCGGTGTACTTCTTGATGAGCCGCTTCTTGCGGTCGTCCTCGTTCTCCGTATGAGTGGCGCGGCCCGACGCCGTCACCTTCGCCGCGCTGCCGGGGACGTCGCCCGGGTGGGAGATGGCCAGGCAGTACTCTTTCCACACCCGCAGGGCGTTCTTCTGGTTCCACGCGATGGTGCTGGCCAGGACGTCGAGGCCGGTGGCGTTGGTGCTCGCCACCTCCTTCCACTCGTCCAGGGAGGACAGCGCGGCGCCGATCTCGCGCAGGAAGACCTTGGAGGCGTCGGAGTTCCACTGCTCGGCCAGCGCGTCGGTGTACCGGCGCAGGTTGCGGCTGGTGTTGTCCAGCAGGGTGTGCACCCGCCGCCACATGTCGGCCAGTGCCGTGGCCCGGGCGTCCGAGTCGATCTGGATCCACGGCCACATCATCTCGATGGTGGTCGACTCCGCGTTCCAGTCCGTCGGCTGGTAGTCGACGATCCCCATCGACGCCGTGTAGTCGTCGAACTGCGCGATGCTCGGGGGCAGCTGGTACGGCGTGTAGCCGTAGTACTCGTCACTCATCGGGCCGCTCTCAGTTCTTCGGCTTCAGCGGGTCTTCGGGGGCGCCCATCATGTCCGACTGGTTGTCCGACACCTTGTACGTCGCGCCGCCGTCGCCGACGGAGAAGCCCTTGTCCCACTGGTTGAAGTAGCTCGACGTGGAGTCGTCGCTGCCGGCCGGCGGCACGATCGGCGCCGGGTCGGTCGTGCCGTCGCCGCCGGTCTGGCCCTGGGGCTGCTGCTTGTTGACCTCGTCCTGCAGGGTGGGGCGGCCGTCGGAGGGCCAGAAGACGTCATACACGTCGTCGACGCCGGCCTTGCTCAGGTCGTCGCCGCCCAGGTATTCGAAGTAGATCCCCGTCGACGCCTGCAGGATCGCGTTGAGGCTCATGCCCACGTCCTTGAGCAGGTCGCCGACCGCGGTGACGGCCTTGGCGTGCGTGCCGCGATACAGCTTGCCCTCACCGAACCCGGCGAACGTCGACTGCACCTTGGTCATCGGCAGCACGCCGTTCTTCAGGTTCTCGGTGAAGTCGCCGAGCTCGTCCTTGACCAGCTTGGCGTAGTGCTGCAGCGACTCGACGTTGACCTGGATCTTCGAGTGGTCGATCGGCGTCCACGTATCGTGCCCAGGAAGATCGTCCCGGTAATAGTCGTCGCGCATTCGCCCTCCCCGCCGAGCCGAAGTACCGTCCCAAGGTACTCAATGCTATCGAAGTCGGCCAACCGAGAACGCTGCTCAGCTCGGTGGTGGCTGCCACGCGAGCTGCACGAGGCGGCCGCCCTCCTTGCGCGTCACGTAGTAACCGCGGCCGGGCGGCTGGTGCGCGGAGCGCACGTTGCCCAGCAGCGCGCCCTCGTCGCGCTCGCCGGACAGCAGCACGCCGGGCGAGCCCAGCTCGCGCAGGCGCATGAGGACCGGCTCGTAGAGCGCCCGGCTGGCCCCGCCCGTGCGCCGGGTCAGGATCAGGTGCAGGCCCACGTCGCGGGCCTGGCTCAGGAAGTCCAGCAGCGGCGTGATCGGGTTGGTGCTGCCGCCGGCCACCAGGTCGTAGTCGTCGACCAGGACGTACAGCTCCGGGCCCTTCCACCAGCTGCGGTTGCGCAGCTGCTCGATCGTCACGTCGGGGCCGGGCAGCCGCGCCTTGAGCACCCCGATGACCTCGTCCATGATCGTCTTGGCGGTCTGGGCCGAGGTGCCGGTGCCGATCAGGTGCGGGCTGTCGAAGGCGCCGAGCAGGCTGCGCCGGTAGTCCACCACGATCATCCGGGCCTCGACCAGCTCGTACCGGTCGATGATGGCCTGGCCGAAGGCCCGCAGGAACGCGCTCTTGCCCGACGCGGAGTCGCCGAAGAGCAGGAAGTGCGGGTCGGCGGCGAGGTCGACCCAGACCGGGCGCAGGTCCGACTCGGCGATGCCGATCGGGAGGCCGGAGCGCTCACGGTCGGTGACCGGCAGGCTCTCGTACGGCAGCGTCGCCGGCAGCAGCCGCACCGGCGGGGCGCCGGCCGCCGGCCAGCTCTGCCGGATCTCGGCGACCAGCTTCTCCACGCCGTCGGCCAGGTCCTCGACCACCGGCTGCCCGTCGACTCGGGGGAGGGCGCCGAGGAACTGCAGCCCGCCGGGGACGATGCCGCGGCCCGGCGTGCGGTCCGGCACGTTCATCGCCGCCCGCCGGTCGATCTGCGAGTCGCTCGGGTCGCCCAGCTTCAGCTCCAGCCGGCTGCCGAAGAGGTCCCGGATCGCGGGCCGCACGTCGTTCCAGCGGGTCGCGGAGGCGATCACGTGGACGCCGTACGTCAGGCCGCGGTTGGTCAGGTCGTTGATCGACCCCTCGAGGTCCTCGAAGTCGGAGCGGATCGTCGACCAGCCGTCGATGACCAGGAACACGTCGCCGAACGGGTCGTCGGCGTGCTGCCCGGCCCGGCGCAGCCGCCGGTAGGTGGCCATCGAGTCCACCGCGGCCGCCGCGAAGCGCCGCTCCCGCTCGGCCAGCAGCACCTGCAGCTCGGCCACGGTGCGCCGCACGGCGCCGGGGTCCAGCCGGGTGGCCACGCCGCCGACGTGCGGCACCTCGCGCAGCGAGCCGAGCGCGCCGCCGCCGAAGTCCAGGCAGTAGAACTGGGCCTCGCGCGGCGTGTGCGACAGCGCCAGGCTGAGGATCAGGCTGCGCAGCAGGGTGCTCTTGCCGCTGCCCGGGCCGCCGACGACGACCGCGTGCCCGGCCGAGCCGGCCAGCTCCCACCAGACCGGGTCGCGGCGCTGGTCCAGCGGCCGGTCCACGATGCCGACCACGGCGTGCAGGCTGCCCTGCAGCTCGGCGACCTGCACGGTCAGGCCGCGCTCGGGATCGGCGACCCGCGAGGGCAGCAGCGCGTCGAGGGTCGGCGGGTCGGACAGCGGCGGCAGCCACACCTGGTGGGCCGGCACGCCCTTGCCCCGCATCCGGTCGACGAGCAGGTCGAGCATGCTCTCCCCGACCGCGCTCTCCTCCTGCTGCTCGGCCACCGGCTCCTCGGTCACCGGGGGCGCCACGTAGCCGCTGACGTAGTCGCGCACGACCGGCCCGCCCGAGGCGGCCAGGGCGACGGCGGTGTCGCGGCGGTACACCCCGGACACGTATGCGGCCCGGAAGCGCTTCAGCGGCTCGGTGCCGAAGCGCAGGTAGCCGTGGCCGGGGGAGCGCGGCAGCTCGAAGGCGGCCACGTCGCCGAGCACGATCCGGCTCTCCACCGCCGAGAACGTCCGCAGGCCGACGCGGTAGGACAGGTGCGTGTCCAGGCCGCGCAGCCGGCCCTCCTCGAGCCGCTGCGAAGCCAGCAGCAGGTGTACGCCGAGGGAGCGCCCGACCCGCCCGATCTGCACGAACATGTCGATGAAGTCGGGCTTGGCGGTCAGCAGCTCACTGAACTCGTCGCAGATGATGAGCAGGCTGGGCAGCGGCGCCAGCGGCGCGCCGGCCGTGCGGGCCTTCTCGTAGTCGCGCTGGCTGGCATACATGCCGGCCTTGCGCAGCAGCTCCTGCCGGCGCAGCAGCTCGCCGTTGATGGCGTCGGTCATGCGGTCGACCAGCGGCAGCTCGTCCTCGAGGTTGGTGATCACCGCGCTGGTGTGCGGCAGCACGTCGAGCTTGGTGAAGGTGGCGCCGCCCTTGAAGTCGATGAGCACGAAGTTGAGCAGCTCGGAGCTGTGCGTGACGGCCAGCGCCAGCACGAGCGTGCGCAGCAGCTCCGACTTGCCGGAGCCGGTGGCCCCGATGAGCAGGCCGTGCGGGCCCATGCCGTCCTGGGCCGACTCCTTGAGGTCCAGCTCCACCATCGTGCCGTCGGGCGACCAGCCGATCGGCACCCGCAGCCGATCCCGCTGCGGCCGGGGCACCCAGTGCCGCTGTGGGTCATAGTCCTCCGGCGAGCCGATCTCCAGCAGGTCGGTGAGGTCGATCGTGCCGGTCGTGCGCTGCTCGGTGCGCGAGGCGGCGGACAGGCGCAGCGGCGAGAGCTGCAGCGCCAGGCCCTCCATCTCGGTCTGGCTGAGCCGGTCGGCCTTGCCCACGTCGGCCCGGCCCTCGAAGGTGCTGCTGGACAGCGTGCCGTCCGCGGCGATGCTCAGGACCAGGGAGGACTGGTCGAGCAGGCGCGGCGGCGGGGTGGACAGGTCCAGGACGGTGACCCCCTCGACCCCGCCCTCCGTCATGAGGTGGTCGGAGCCGAGCACGTCGCCGCCGTCGAGGATGACGATGAGGTGCGGCCCGCCGACCCGCTCGCCGCCGCTGACCGGGTTGAACCGCGGCCGGTTGCCGAGCACGTCGTCGAGCATCGCCTCCAGGCCGGGCACGTTGGGCGAGACCAGGCGCAGCTGGCCCAGCGCGTCCGTCCGGCTCGGGTGCAGCCCGTGCGGCAGCCACTTGGCCCACTCCCACAGCGGCGCCGCGCCCGGCCCGGCGCACACGGCGACGAGCAGGTCGTCCGGGGCGTGGAAGGCGGCCGCCTGGGCGGCGATCGCGCGGGCCAGGGCCCGGGTCTGCTCCGGGTCGCCCTGCACGTAGACCCTCGCGAAGCCGTCCAGCGCCATCACGATGGGCAGGTCGTCGACGGTCGCATACGTCGTCATGAACCGGCGCAGCGCGACCGCGCACATCGGGTCGAGGTCCTCCAGCGGCTTGCTCTGCGGCGGGACCAGCGGGGTGGCCAGGTCCTGCGGGCCGAGCGCGATGCGCACCATGCCGAAGTCGGCGTCCCCGGGCCGGCGCTCCCACAGCCGCTGGCTGGCCGGGACGGACCACAGCGAATCGGGGTCGGGGTAGCGGTACAGCTGCGTCGCCCTCTGCTTCTGACCGGCCCGGCGGACCTGCCGGCGGCGCTGGCCGAGGTGGCGCATGTAGTTGCGCCGGGCGAGCAGCATCTCCTGCCGCCCGGGCCCGCTGTGCTGGCCGAACTGGGAGGCGAGCATACCGATGGCGGACAGGCCGAACATGGCGCCCGTCATGTATGCCAGCGGGCCGCCGCGCTGCCCGGCGAACATCAGGGCCATCGACCCCGAGCCGGCCAGCATCGGGATCATCATGAGCATCTGCGCCCAGCCGCGGCCCGTCGGCGCCGGAACCTCCGGCGGCGCGTCGAGCAGCACCTCGCCCGTCGGGTACTCGGGCTCGGCCCGCCGCGACGGCCTGCGGCGCACGACTGTGCTCACTCGAGCTCATCCTCCCTTTCGACCTCGCTTGATGTTCGACCTCGTTCGATGTCGGCCCGACACCAGCACACATGCTAACCACGGGGCTGCTAGGTTGGGCACTCTCGATGGGCGCCGATGACTTTGCGCTCACGGCGGGTGCTCCTGGCGGGTGCTCATCGTGAACGCTCCTGGTCGGGCGCCCGCTGCGGGCGCTGCGACCGGCCGCTCTGTCGTAGGGTGCGTCGGCTCTGGGCGCTCGCGGTGGGGCGCGCTTGGTGCGGCGCTCGTGGTTGGGCGCGCTACTTCTGCAGGGGGCACGGGCGATGGCCGAGAACGTTGGTGCCGGGCTGGCCCGGGTGGTGCTCGCCGCACCCAAGCGGCGGCTCGACCTGGCGCTGCCCGAGCAGATCCCGCTGGCGATGCTGCTGCCCGGCGTGCTCCCTCGGGCCGGCGAGGCCCTGGCCGACGACGGTCTCGACCACGGCGGCTGGGTGCTGCGCCGCACCGACGGCAGCACGCTGGACCTGAGCCGCACACTGGCCGCCCAGGAGGTGCGCGACGGCGACATCCTGCACCTCGCGCCCCGCTACGCGGAGTGGCCGGAGCTCGAGTACGACGACGTGGTCGACGCCATCGCGGCCGGCGCCCGCCGCCACGGCGCCGCCTGGAGCCCGGCCGCGACCCGGGTCACCGGCCTGGCCATCGGCCTGAGCCTGCTGCTGGGCACGCTGGTCCTGCTGCTGTTCGCCGGCCCGTCCTGGACCGTCCCCGCCATCGCCGCGCTGGTCGTCGGGGCCGGCCTGCTCACCGGCGGCTTCGTGCTGTCCCGGGCGATGTCCGACGCGACCGCGGGCACCACCCTCGGCGCCGCCGGCCTGGTCTACGCCTTCTTCGGCGGCCTGCTCGTGCTCGGCCACGACGAGCCCCTGTCCCGCCTCGGCGCCCCGCACCTGCTCACCGGCGCCGGCGCCCTGCTGGTCTTCGCCGTCATCGGCTACCTCGCCGTCGGTGCCCACGTGCGGATCTTCGTGGCCGGCATCGTCATCGGCGCCCTGGGCGTGCTCGCCGGGCTGCTCGGCCTGACCTCCCTCGGCGCCCCCGAGTGCGCCGCCGCCCTCGTCGGCCTGCTGGTCCTGCTGGCGCCGGCCCTGCCGCTCATCTCGGTGCGGCTGGGCAAGGTCCCGGTGCCCCAGTTGCCGCGCACGACCGACGACCTGCTCCAGCACGATCCGGTACCGCCCGCCGCCACCACCTACGCCACGGTGGCCCGGGCCGACGAGATCTTCACCGGCCTCCTCTTCGCCTTCGCGGTCCTCAACGTCGTCTCCTGCTGGCTCATCAACCGGGAGCCGGGCATCATCACCGGCATTCTGGTGGGCGTGGTCGCGGCGGCCAACGCGCTGCGGGCGCGGCTCTTCGCCACCGTGCGCCACCGGCTGCCGCTGCTGCTCACCGGCCTGGCCGGGCTGGCCCTGCTGATGTCCCGGCTGACGGGCGCCGACCTGCCGGTGCAGGCGGGCGTGGGGGTGGGGCTGCTGCTGGTGGCGGTGCTGGCGGTGACGGCGGGGATGCGGTACAGCGCGCGGCCGCCCTCGGTCTACCTGGGCCGGCTGGCCGACATCTTCGACGTGCTGCTGGTGCTGGCCACCATCCCGATCGTCTGCCAGGTGCTGGGCGTCTACTCCTGGGTCCGCGGCCTGGCGGGGTAGGGGCCGCTCAGCCGATGATCTCGCCCTGGTCGTCGACCTCGGCGAAGGGCTCGCCGCGGACCAGCCGGGTGACCGCCTCGTCCGGCGAGCCGCCGACCAGGAACTGCCCGGCCTCGTGCAGCAGGAACACCCGCCCGTCGGCGGCCACCACGATGTCGCTGGGGCCGTCCTCGTACCAGGCCAGCGGGAACACCGGCATGCCCAGGTCGGCCGCGAACTCGGCGAACAGGTCGGCCAGCACCCGGCCCCGCGTCGGCCAGAACTGCACGTCGAAGCCGCCGGTGGCCACGCCCGGCTGCTTGAGCTGGCGCAAGGACAGGCCGCCGAACTCCTCCAGCATCCGCCGGGCGACGGGGAAGACGGGCAGGCGCCGCTCGAGCTCAGGTTCGGCGGCGTAGAGGCTCTCCAGCCAGGCCGAGACCCGGGCGCCGACGTTGCGGTCGGAGCGCCAGCCGGCCTTGGCCAGCACCTGCCGTACCTCCTCGGGAAAACGCCGGCGGGCGGCCATCTCGCGCTCGTAGAGCTCCGCGACCCCCTGCGGCGACAGGGAGGGCCACGTCGACAGCTCGCCGGTCTCCTTGTCCACCACGGCCAGCGGGGCGCCGATGACCTCCGGGGGCTGGGCAGGGTCGGACGGCGGCACCTTCGCCCACGCTACGTAGCCGAGCTCGAACTCGTAGAGGCCGACCTCGCCCTCGCTGACCGGGAGGCTCGCCAGGGCCCAGGGCCGGGCGATCTGCGTGGCTTCATCAGGCGTCACCAATGCCGTACCTCCGTGGTCGCTGGCCTATCGTATGCAGCCGAGCGTCTCGCGAGTCGCGTGGGCCACGGGGAGGGGATCAGCGCAGATGCCGTCGCGGCGGGAACAGATCCAGTCCTATCAGTACCTCGTGCAGCGCGTGGTCAATGCGTTCGTCTCCGGCGACGCCGACCCGGCGATGTCGCCGACCCGCCGGCTGGCCGGGGCCGGCTTCGCGAGCGTGATGGTGGCTGTGCTGGCCGTCGCCGTCTTCGGCGTCATCGGGCTGGTCAAGCACGGCGGCAACACCGGCTGGAAGGACAACAACGCGGTCGTCATCGAGCAGGAGACCGGCACGCGGTACGTCTACCGCGACGGCGTGCTGTACCCGGTGGCCAACTACTCCTCGGCGATCCTCGTCGTCGGCCAGCAGGCGACCACGGTCACCGTCTCCCGCGAGTCGCTGGTAGGGGCGACCCGCGGCCCGCTCATCGGCATCGCCGGCGCGCCCGACGCGCTGCCGCCGGCCAACCGGCTGCTGCGCGACGACTGGTCGGTGTGCGCGGTCGCCGGCAAGGACGCCAGCGGCGGCGCCACGGTGACCAGCCAGGTGATGGTCGGGCAGGCCCTCGGCGGCGGCACCGACCTGGGCGACGCCGCGTTCCTGGTGCGGGAGTCCAGCAGCGCCGCGAAGGTGCACCTCATCTGGCACGGGCACCGCTACGCCGTGACCAACAAGGTCGCGCTCGGCGCGATGGGCATCGACCAGCGCGGCCGGCTGACCGTCGACGACGCCTGGCTCAACACCGTGCCGGTCGGGCTGCAGCTCACCGCGCCGACCGTCGAGGGGCGCGGCAAGGCCTCCACCGCGCTGAAGAACTTCCTGGTCGGGGAGGTCCTCTCCGTCCAGAGCGGCGGCAGCACCACCTACTACCTGGTCCGCCAGGCCGACCTGCTGCAGCTCACCGCGATCGAGCAGGCGATCGTGGTGGCCGACCCGGCGACCGCGGCGGCGTACCCGAACGCGACGCCGGCGGCCAAGCCGGTCGCCGCGGCCGAGGTCGCCACCGTGGCCAAGGGCAGTCGGCCGCCCGCCTCCGACCTGGACCCGCCGGCCCAGGTGCCGTCCATGGTCGACATCGACGCGGACAAGACGGTGTGCACCACGTTCGCCGACGGGCAGGCCGCCCCGAAGTTCCGCGTCAACGCCGACCCGCCCGCCGCGGACGCCGGCATCGCGACCAACGGCAGCAGCTCGGACGTCGTGGCCGCCCGGGTGGTGGTCCCGCCGGGCAGTGGCGCGCTCGTGAAGGCCACGCAGTCGGCCGGCGCCGACTCGGGCACGGTCTTCTTCGTCACCGACCAGGGGCGACGCTACGCGCTGCAGAGCGGGGCGCAGCCGGCCTGGTTCGGCTACGGTGCCATCAAACCGATCGAGCTGCCGTCGTACGTCATCGCCCGGATCCCCAACGGGCCGGGCCTCGATCCGCGGGCCGCGAAGCGTCCGCTGACGGGCTGACGCCGGCTTCCCGCAGGTCCCCCCTGCAGGAAGTGGGCGGACTTCGATACGGTGATAAGGCGAAACGCCGTGCGGGACATCCGGCACGGTTGGGTAGCCGCCCTACGGGGAGGCGCGGGCAGACCGAATGGAGGTGGGTCTGACGATGGCTGGCAAGGGCGTAACCACCGATGCCGCAGTCATGGCGAAGACCGCTTCGGAGATCGACGGGGCCGCTGACCGGCTCACCGGCATGTTCAACAAGCTGATGAACGAGCTCACTCCGCTGCAAGCGTCCTGGGTGGGCGCCGGTGGCTCCTCGTTCCAGCAGATTCGCGACCGGTTCGACGGTGACGTCGCCAACCTCAACGTCGCGCTGCGCAGCATCGCTCAGGCCGTCTCCAGCGCCGGTCGGGACTACACCGTGAGCGACGACGAGATGCGCCAGGAGATGCAGCAGGCCGGGGCGAGCGCCGGCGAGATCACGCGCGCCCTGATGATCAACTGAGCGGAAACGGGGAGGAACACCATGCCCGGTGACGAAATCGTCGTCGAGTTCGCGGCCCTGAACCAGGCCGCGGCGGACATCAGCAGCGCGCTGGCGTCGATGCAGTCGGAGCTGGACAACGTCAACTCGACGGTCCAGCCGCTGGTCGCGACCTGGCAGAGCGATGCGCAGGAGGCCTTCCTGCAGCGCAAGGCCGAATGGACCAACGCCGCCAACGACCTGCACACGCTGCTCAACGGCATCAAGAGCGCGGTGCTCAAGTCCGCGGAGATCATGCAGGCCCGCGAGAAGGCGAACGTCGCCAAGTTCGCGCGCTGAACCTCGGAAGGGCACGGCCCTGCTCGGGCCGTGCCTTTTTCAGGGGCCTTGAGGGTGCCTTTCGGGAGGCCTTTCAGGAGGCGGCCGCGAACGCTGCGTACACGGGCGTGTGCGGCAGGCGATCGTAGATGGCGAACACCACGCGGTCGAAGCACGGCACCTCGAGCAGTGCGGCCTTGAACGCCGCCGCCACCTCGGCCGGCACGTTGGCGAACACGCCGCAGCCCCAGGCCCCCAGCACCAGCGTGCGGTGGCCGTGCGCGGCCGCGATCCGCAGCACCCGGGTGGCCCGGCGGCGCAGCACGGCGGGCACGTCCCCGGCATCCTTGCGCTGGTTGCGCAGCAGGGCCCCGAGGTTCGGCGCCGCGGCGGTCAGGAAGGCCGTGCGGAAGGGCGCGTCCAGCAGCCGGCCCTTGTCGTCGCGGAAGACCGGCACGCCCGGCGAATAGATGACCCTGTCGCTGTACCGCAGGTCGCGCTGCTCCCGGTGAAAGGCGTAGAACTCGGGGGCCGTGCGCTGGCAGGCGTACAGGGCGGAAGCCCGCGCCAGGCTCTCCTCCTGGGCCTGGGCGCCGCCGAGGAAGCCCCCGCCGGGATTCTTGGCCGAGGCGAACACGAGCGTCGCCGCACCCTCGCCCACCCGCCGCGCCGCCTCGAGCGTCGACTCGTGCGTCACCTCGATCGCGGGCGGCCCGTCGACGCGCCGCCCTTGCGCGACCGAGTCCTGCGGGCCGTACAACCGGGTCCCGTGCATGGCTTCTTCCACGGCCGACGCGATCGAGACCTGCTGGTCCTTGGCGCTGGTGTAGAAGCCGCGCTCGGCTATCTCAACGGTTTGGCGGGCAATCTCCCGCAAACGACCGCTCACGCTCGAAGACGGTAACGTTCACCGGCGTCGCTGGCGATCGAGTTCCGGTCTCCGGTCGGCCTCCTCGACCACCTGAGGTCGAGGTGTTGCATCAATCGGCCGAGCCGCGGCGGGGCAGGGCGAAGAAGACGTCCTCGGGCTCCACGTCGGGGTCGCGGGCCGGGCGCGGGGCCGCGCGGACCTCGCCCGGACGCCAGGCGCGGACCCGGCCGCGGCGCACGGCCACGCGCATGGCGAAGATCACCAGGGCGGCGAGCAGCACGGCCACGCCGGCGATGGCGGCGACCTGGGCGGCGTCGTTCCAGCGGGCGGTGCGGGCGGCGGCGGCCGGGTTCACGGCGGGCGGCGGGATCGGGTCGCCGCTGACCAGGTTGTTCTTCGACGGGGCCTCGTTGACGGCCCGGTACGGGTCGACCATGCCGAAGCCGAACTCGTTGGTTCGGGTGCCGCCGCCGATGCGGTTCGCGTCGGCCCGCAGGCGCCAGGTGACGTCGCTGTTCTTCAGGTTCGGGTTGGCCGACCAGACCAGGGCCGCGGCCGCGCTGACGAACGGGGCGGCGAAGCTGGTGCCCTTCCAGTACTCGTGGCCGCTGACCCGCGTGGCACCGAGCACCAGGTTGCCGGGGGCGGAGATGTCGACGTACGAGCCGATCTGGGACTCGTCAACGCGGGTGAGGTCCCGGTTGACCGCGCCGACGCCGAGCACGCCCGGGTATGCGGCCGGGTAGGAGGCCGGGTCGCTGCGGATCGGGTTGCGGGTCGAGCCGATCGGCGGGTCGGAGGCCTCGGCGTTGGCGTGGTGGTTGCCGGCGGCGGCGATGACGACGCAGCCCTTGGTGTTGATGGCGTAGTCGACCGCCTGCGCGACGGCCGGGTAGTCGGCGTCCAGGCTGAGCGAGATGTTGATGACTTTGGCGTTCTGGTCGGCGGCATACCGGATCGCCTTGGCGAAGACGTCCGGCGTCACCGCGTCGCCGTTCGTCCCGTCCGCGTGGTCGCTGACCCGGATCGGGAGGATCTTCACGCCCTGGGCGAGCCCCTCGAAGCCCACGCCGTCGGTGTGCTTCGCGGCGATGATGCTGGCCACCGCCGTACCGTGGGAAGTGCAGTCGAAATCGGCGCCGGCGGCGTTGCGCAGGAAGTCGTAGCCGGGCAGGACCTGCCCCGCGAGCTGCGGATGCGCGCCGTCGACACCCGAGTCGACGACCGCGACGGTGATGCCCGCCCCCGTGGTCGTCGGCCAGATGCGCTGGGCCCCGAACAGCTGCTGCGGCCAGGGCGTTTCCTTCACCACCGAGCCGGACTTGGCCGGGCTGTTGCACACCCCGGCGGGCGGCGGCCCCGCGAGCGCGGGGGAGGGCGTGCCGAACAACGTGGCCGCGGCACCCAGCGCTGCGATGGCGGCGAACGCCTGACGCTGCACGTCGTGGCCTTTCTGCCGGATCGATTCGGTCTGGTGGCGTATTGCCGTTGTTGAGTATCGTACGGTTGGACGGCCGGCGACGGGGAGGGCACCTTGGACAACCGTGCGCTCCGAGCGCGGGCGGATGAGCTGCTGGGAGACCTCGACCGGCTCCGCGGCGGGATGAAGACGCTGCAGCAGCAGCTGCGCTCGATCACGGCCACCGCCAAGTCCGACGACGGGTTCATCACCGCCGTCGTGGGCCCGCGCGGCCAGCTCATCCGGCTGGACATCGACGCGCGCATCTACCGCCGCCCCGACTCGCGCCAGCTCGCCACGTCGATCACCAGGACCATCCAGACCGCCGCGGCCGACGCGATGCGCCAGGTCCAGGAGGCGTGCAAGCCGTACATGCCGGAGGCCGATATCCAGGCCCACCTGGAGTTCGACCTCGACGGGATGCGGCACAAGCTCGACTCCGAGCTCGGGCTGCTCGATGTGGAGAACGCGACGGGTAAGGAGAAGCGATGACGGCCGACAACACCGTGGTCAACCCCACCGAGGCGCTCAGTGCCGCGTCGCAGATGACCACCGTGGGTGACTCCATGCTCGCCAAGTGGCGCGGCCTGCGCGCGCGCATCGACGAACTCAACGCCTCGCAGCCGTGGGGCAACGACGACCCCGGCAAGAACTTCAACAAGAACTACCTGGAGGGCGAGCACCCGCCGGCCACGAGCGTCCTTGAGGGCGGCGAGAGCATGGTGATCGCCGTTTCCAAGCTCGGGGATCAGGTCCGCGAGGGCGTGCAGGGCACGGTCGACCTCGACGACCTGACCGCCGAGTGGTTCAAGAAGTCGTGACGCGGCCCCGCCGGGGCTGACACGGGGAGCCATCGACATTGTCTGTGCAGAAGCCGTCCCTCCACCCCCTCGACTGGCTGTGGGACGCCGTGTGCATCATCGGCGGCGGTTCCGCGTGGCCGGAGGGCGACGAGGACAAGCTGCGTGACCTCGCGCGCGCGTGGCAGGACCTCGGCACCGAGCTCAACGGCCGGCTGAACAACGCCGACACCATCGCCATGCAGATCGCGCAGGCGTGGGGCGGCGACGCGGGCGAGGCGTTCAACACGTACTGGAGTGCGCTCGCCGTCGGGCCGGAGCACGGCCTGCCGCAGGTCGCCGACATCGCGATGAACTACTCCGCGGCGGCCGACAACGCCGCGATGGAGATCGAATACGCCAAGCTCGTCCTCACCATCACGCTCGTCATCACCGTCATCACGGTGCTCATCTGCCAGGCCCTCGCGTTCTTCACGGCCGGCGGATCCGAGGCCGCCGCCGGGGCCGCCGTGGCCACCGCCCGGACCATCGCGGGGCGCGTGCTGCAGCGGCTCGTGCAGTGGCTGGGCAAGGGGATCATCCGCAAGCTGTTCACGAAGTTCGTGATTCATGAGGTACAGCAGATTGCCTTCTCGGTCGGGGCGGACTTCCTCGCCCAGGAGATCCAGATCGCCGAGGGGACGCGCAAGGAGCTCGACACCAACTCCCTGCTCAACAGCCTCGTCTCCGGGGCCATCACCGGGGCGCTGACCTTCCCGCTCAACTTCGTCCACCTGCCGATCAAGGGCCGGCTGCCGCGGGTGGCCGCCAACGCCGCCATCCACGCCGGGGCGAACGCGCTGGTCATGCCCGCGTCGATGATGCTCACCACCGGGTTCATGACGGGGGACTGGAGCTGGAAGAACATCACGCAGGGGATCTCCCTGGAGACGTTCCTCAACGGGGCGGCCATGGGCGGGGCGATGGGGGGCATCGGGGCGCTTCGCAGCCCGCACGCTCCCGGCACCAGGGCGCCTGGTGAAGTCGGGACGGGCGAGACCGGGCGGCCCGGGTCCGAGACCGGGGCTCATGAGCCTGGTCTGGGTGACACTGCTGGCCTAGGCGACTCCGGCCGCCTCGGCGATTCGGGCGCCCTCGGCGACTCCGGCGGGCTCGGGGATACGCGTGGGCTTGGCGATACGGGTGGACTCGGCGATCGCGGTGGGCTTGGCGATGGCGCTGGGCTTGGCGATGGCGGGGCTACGGCCGGTGATCATGGGGCCGGAAATGTCGGTGGGTCCGGGTACACTCTGGGCGACGGCAATTCACTGGCTCCGAACTCCGAGAACCCGGCTGGCGGCTCCGTCACCGCTCCTGTGGACTCGACTACGACGACGGCACCGCACGCCAGTGACCCTGTAACGCAGCATGGTGGCGATCCGGTAACCCATGGTTCGGGTGACCCGGTGAGCCAGCGCGCCGCCGACCCGGTCGTCCAGTCCGCAGGCGATCCGGTGACGCGGGGCGCTGGGGATCCGGTGACCCATTCCGGGGCCGAGCCGGTGACCCATCGCGCCGAGGGGCACGCCGGCCAGGACGCTGGCAGCGGTTCCTCAGGCGACCGTTCGACGGGCACGACCGGTAGTGCGCCGTCCCGGGATGCTGCGCCGATCGTCGCCGACCACCCGGCCGCTGGTGCGGAGCGCCCGGGTGACCAGGCACGGACGGCCGAGGGCGGGCGGGCAGCGGACACCGCCCGCACCTCGGATACGGGCCGCACCACGGACGCTGGCCGCACAACAGATACGGGCCGCACTACGGATGCTGGCCGCACTACGGATGCTGGCCGCACCACGGATGCTGGTCGTACCACGGAAACGGGCCGGACGACCGAAGCTGGCCGCACTACGGATGCTGGTCGGACGACGGATGCCGGGCGCGGGACCGACGGTGCGCGGACTTCGGACGGTGCGCGGACTTCGGACGGGTCGCGGTCCGGCGAGGGCGCTCGTGCGGCGGACGGGACCCGGTCCGGAGATGGGGCTCGGTCCGGAGATGGGGCTCGCTCCGGCGAGGGTGCGCGGACGGGCGAGGGGGCGCGTACCGGCGAGGGGGTGAAGAGCGGGGACGGAGCGAAGAGCGGCGATGGGGTGCGGGCCACCGATGGTGGGCGTACGGCCGAGCAGAACCGGACCAACGGCTCTATCCGGGCCCCTGAGCGGTCGGGCGCGCCTGAGGCCGGGCGGCCGGCCGACGGCGGGGCGCGGACCGGGGACCACGTGCGCTCCGGGGACGGGGCCCGCAGCGGCGATCCCGTGCGTTCCGGCGATCCTGTGCGAGCTGGCGATCCTGCGCGTTCCGGCGATCCCGTGCGGGGCGGTGACCCGGCTCGGGTCGGCGAGCCTGTTCGGGGCGGTGACCCGGCTCGGGTCGGCGACCCCGCGCATGCCGGTGAACCTGTTCGGGGCGGCGATCCTGTTCGGGCGGGTGATCCTGTGCGCGTCGGGGATCCCGTGCGGGCCGGGGACGGCGGGGCGGGGCAGCCTGGGCACGCCGGGGAGCATGCGCGCGGGGCCGAGGCCTTGCCCGTGCACGACGGGACCGGGAACGGGCACGATCCGATGCGGGTCGGGGACCGGGACAAGGAGCCGGCCGCGCTGTTCGTGCCGCTGCCGCGGCTGGATGACATGCCGGTGCGGCTCGGGGGTACCGATGCGCCGACAGCCGGGCACACGCGGACCGTTGGCGGGCACGACGCTACCGGCGGTCCGGGGGAGCACGGCGGCGGGCGCGACTCGGGGGCCGGCGGCGAGCGTGGGGGCAGTGGCCGTGATGGCGGGCCCTTCGACGATGGGCCGCGGGACGGTGGGCCGCGCGACGACGGGCCGGCCGGGGGTGGCGACAACCCGCCGCCGCCCGGGGATCGGCCCGGGGGCGGGGGCAACGAGCCCGGCTCGAAGCTGTCGACGACCGAGACGGCGGCGGGCACGCGCAGCTACGAAGGGCCGGCCCGGCACTTCGAGGGGGATCCCAACAGTGCCGAGGGCAAGGCCGCGGTGGACCGGTCGGCGCGGGATCTCGCCGACGCGGCCCGCAAGCAGATGGACGCCGAGAAGGTCGGGGCCAAGAACAAGGTGCGGGTCGCCGGGGCGCTGATGACGGCCGAGGACCCGAGCGTCACCAGCCACACGAGTGCGCGGCCGATGCGGCACTCCGATGGGACGCCGCCGACCGATTTGCGGGTGCATCCCGAGGCACAGCGGGTGCTCGACGAGATCAAGGCCGCGGCCGAGCAGGACCCCGACAAGCGCATCGGGCAGAACCACGGCAAGTGCGCCGAGATCGTGCTCGTGTCCGACCGGCTGTACGAGCTGGAGCGGCAGTGGGACGGGTCCGGGCGGCCGGGGGAGTTCGGGGACTACGCGCGCGACCACCTGCGCGACGGGGTCGTGTCCACGCACTGGATCGGGGAGGGGTCGCGGCAGGAGCACGGGGAGTACGCGCCGCCGTGTGACACCTGCGGGCCGTTCATCGACGACTTCGGGATCACCGCGATCGATCCCCATGAAGGGGTCGCCGCGCACGATCCCACCATCGGGCCCCGCGATCCGAACGCCGGGCCGCACGATCCGGGCGCCGGGGTGCATGAGCCTGGGGCCGGGGTGCACGACGAGTCCGGGGCGGGCGGGCCGCATGACAGCGAGCCGCCCAGCACTGTGGGGCGGGTCGGGGATGGGCGTACCGTCGCGGAAACCCGGCCCGGCGAGCACATCGATCCGCCCAAGGAGCACGACGTCCGCGTGCTCGAGGACGCGTTCCCGCGGGACGAGCACGGCGAGCCGGTCATGCACCCCGACCCCCGCGAGGGGGAGTGGGCCGAGAAGGTCAACGACGGCGGGCCGAACGAGCCGGGGCGCAACAACAACTGCCCCGACGTGGCCATGGCCGTGCTGGCCAACCACTACGGCGAGCCCACCGTCGCCGGGTCGATGCACGACCCCGCCGTCGGTGGCGAGCACAACGGCGCGCAGCGCATCGCGGAGTGGACCCGCGGGGAGTGGGAGCTCCACGGGCGCGACGCCGGCGGGCTGGACCGGGTCGAGGCGCAGCTGCGCGAGGCCGGGCCCGGGTCGGCCTCGGTCATCGTCGTCAAGTGGGGCGACAGCGGCGAGGGGCACTCGTTCAACGCCATGAACATCGGCGGGGACGTCGTCTGGGTCGACATGCAGCGCGGCCTGATCTCCGACCACGGGCCGATCTACGACAGCAACATCGCCGGGGTCTGGTCGATCACGCTCGACGCGCACGGCGAGCCGATCCTGCCGGGTGCGCACGAGCCGGGCGGGGTGCACCAGCCGCACGAGCCGGGGTCGTCGGGGGGCGAGGCGTACCAGCAGAAGGAGCTGTCGCGCCACCCCGTCGCGTACGGCACGGAGATCGAGATCCCGCTGCACACGGGGCCGGACGGGCGCGTGCACATGGCCGGCGACCCGAAGGGGACCTGGCGCATCGAGACCGGTCACCTGCGGGGCGAGACGGGTTTCGTCAACGACTGGCACAAGGCGGTCCGGCACAACATCGTCGTGTCGGTGCACGAGGGCGAGTCCAGCCCGCACATGCTCAAGCACGACGAGGTGCTCGCGCGCGACCCCAACGTGCGCACCGACCCGGTCGAGGGCGTGCGGCACGCCTCCCAGGACTGGCACGCGGCCAAGGACGAGGTCAGCAAGATCGTCGAGGCCCGCAACCACGAGGTCGACCGGGTCAACGAGCTGCTCGGCCGGGAGGGGCGCCGGGCGTACAGCCACGACAGCTTCGCCCCGGGCGAGGCGTACGACCGGACCGTCGCCGAAATGAAGCCCTCCGACCTGGCGAAGCTCCCGCAGGAGGTCTTCGACCGGTTCGACCAGCTGACCAAGGACTACCACCTGGCCCGCAACGAGCAGGCGAAGGCCAGCGGCGTGGCCGGCATGCACGCGGGCCTCGGCACCGCGCGCGAGCTGCTGCTGCGGACCGACCCGGTGCACGGCGAGGTCCCGCCGGAGACGGTGCACGTGCGCGGCGATCCGGCGTCGGCCTCGCCCGGCGAGGTCGACATCATCGCGCTGCGCTGGAACCCGGAGCACCCGGAGCTGAACCGGCTGGACATCTGGGAGGCCAAGGGCGGCAACGGCAAGATCGGCGGACGGTTCGACCCGGTGCTCAAGGGCCGGGTCGAGCAGGGCACCGCGCCCTACCTGAAGTGGATGCTCGAGAACGACCCGAACCTCCTGCGGCTGTACGACGAGTTCCCGGGCCTGCTCGACGGCGTCAAGAGCGGGGCGGTGCCGATCGAGTACCACAAGGTCACCCAGTCGATCCTGCCGCGGGTCGCGGGCGAGACCGACCCGGTCAACGGCAAGCCGCACGTGCCGGAGCCCACCGGGCCGACCACGAAGATCAACGACTTCCTCATGGACGAGGGCAAGAACGTCCTGGACCGGGCGGGCATCGAGCCCAACTGGGACGTGATCCGCTCGGTCGCGATGCCGGAGTCGCCCGGCCACGCGCTCGGCGGCGGCGAGTTCGCCCCGCCATACGTCAACGTGGCCGACGGCGGGCGCACCTGGCACGCCACGATGCCGCCCGAGCTCACCTGGCGCGGCGCCGACCCGCACGCCGTGCAGGCGCACGTCGGTGAGCTGCTGCGCGGCGCGGCCGACCCGCGGGCCTGGGTCGACGGGGCGCCGCCGCGGGTCGTCGTCCACGCCGAGCACGGCATCGACGCGGCCACCGCGCGGCTCATCGAGCACACCCGGATCGACTTCCCGCAGCCCGACCCGGAGCACCCGGTCGCCGCGCCGCGGGTGCTCGTCGACGGGCCGCGGCTGCACGGCGACCCGATCCGGCTGGCGCACGAGATCATCGAGCAGGACCGCCGCGAGGACGTGCCCTTCTTCGACGCCGGGACCCAGGAACGTCAGACGGTCCGGGTCATCGACGGCCGCCTGTACGACCAGGAGGGCCTGCCGCTGCACGGCCACTACATCTTCGCGGTGGGCGAGCACGGCCAGGAGATCCACGCGATGCGGTTCTCCGAGGCCGGCGCGATCAACGCGAAGCACTCCAGCCTCTTCGCCGGCGGCAACGTCCACGCGGCCGGCGAGCTGCGGGTCGACAACGGCCGGCTGGTCAGCGTGGACAACCACAGCGGCCACTACACGCCGGTCGCCGACCACGTCAGCCGGGCCCGCGACGCGTTCCGGTTCCACGGCACCGACCTCGGCGGCGCCGAGTTCAAGGTGTCCGACGGCGATCCGACGCCCTACTCGCGGGCCCGCGGCGAGGAGGCCTTCGACCGGGCCGTCGCCGAGCTCGGCCGCCCCGGCGAGCTCGACGGCGTGGCCGGCGTGCACCGCGTCACCGAGGCCGAGGCCATGTCCCGCACCGGCGACTCCGCGCTGCTGCGGGTGGAGCTGGCCGACGGCACCCACGTCGAGGTCGACGCGACGAGTGTGCGCGACTTCCTGCGCGCGGGCCGCTACGAGGGGCCCGACGCGGCCGGGGTCCGCCCGGACCGCATCGTCTTCACCAGCGACCACGACCTCGCGCTGCAGGGCTGCGACCAGCTGCGCGACCGCATCGAGGCGGCCCTGCCCGACCACGGCGCGGCCCCGTCCGAGCCGCGGGCCGCGGTCACCGGCGGCCGGCCCGACCACGTGCTGAGCGAGCTGGACCGGCTGCTCGCCGAGCGGCTCGGCCAGGCGCCGCTGCACGACCGGTCCGGCGAGCCGCTGCCCCCGCCCCGGCACACCAACCACTCCGTCGCCGCGCTGCGCGACCTCTCCCACGAGCAGATCCGTGGCCTGGTCGACGCGGCCGGGCTGTCCGCCGGCGAGGCCGCGCACCTGGTCGGCGACCTGGTGGCCCGGCGCGACGCGGTGCTCGCCCGGTGGGAGCGCCCGCCGCTGCCCGAAGAGGTCCAGCGGATGACGGAGTCGGCGCGCCAGGACCTGGAGTACCGCCGCAACGAGCCCAGCCCGCGCGACGTCTACGACTCGCTGCGGGAGCAGGCGCACCGCAAGACCGCCGACTACTCCAGCGGCATGACGATCCGCGAGGCCGCCCGGGCCATGGACGAGGCCGTCGTGGCCCGCGGCGGCACCCCCCGCTACGAGCGCATCATCGACGACTTCCTCGCCACGCCGGAGGGGCGGGCCCACCACGAGGCGATGGTCGGCCTGGACCTGGCGACCAGCCACGCCCCGCGCTTCGACCTCGTCGACGAGCGCTTCCGGGACGCCTCGCCCGAGTGGTCGGCCGCGCGCCGCGACGAGCACGCCGCCGGCTGGACCGGGCCGGAGCACGAGGCCGTCCGCCGCTACGGCGGGACCGGCAACTACGACGTCGATCACTACCTGCGCACCGGGGAGTACAACCGGGAGTCGGACCGCGCCGACGCCTATCGCCTCCAGGGCGCGATGCGCGAGTCGACCGCCGACCTGCGCCTGCACGGCTACCTCGACCCGCGCCGGCTGGGCGTGGCCGAGCTGTCCGACCTGCCGCGGCTCATCGACGCCGCCGTCACGATGGACGCCTTCACCTGGCTGTCGGCCGACGAGGCCTCCGCCCCGATGGTCGGCACCGTCCGCGTCGTCGTGGAGGCTCCCAGCGGTACCCCCATGAGCTGGATCGGCGGCGCGAACCCCGACCACGCCGAGGGCCAGAGTCACGTCGTGCTGCCCGCCGGGGCGCGCCTGCGGGTGCTGGAGCTCGCGCGCCTCGGCTACGACCGCTACGAGCTGCGGCTGCGCTACGAGGGCTACGACGACCCGGCCGCGCTGACCGGGCGCCTGCACGACGGCCCGCCGCCGCAGGACCGCGGGCCGTTCGCGCCCGAGGGGCTCACCCGCGGCAACGAGGACCTGCTGGTGCGCGGCGACGGCCTGCCGATGACCGCCGAGCAGGCCCGCGAAGCCGCCCGCGCGGCCGGCGTCGACCTGCGCGGCATCGAGGTCCGCGTGGTCACCGACGTGGAGCAGGCCCGCTTCCTGGACCGCCAGGGCGTCGCCGCGTTCGTGCCGCCCGAGGAGGGCGGCCGGGTGCTGCTGCTCGGCCCGGCGGCCTTCGCCGACCACGACACGCTGGCGGCGACGCTCACCGACACCCTTCGCGACCGCACGGGAGACCATCGTGGTGATCCGCTTCTCGGTGGAGTCGATGTTCGACTGGACCGGCCGGGGCCTGCTGATCTCGGGCCTGACGCTGGGGGGCGTCATCGAGCCGGGGATGGCGCTGGGCAATGGGACCGGGGTCCGGGCGAGGGTGCTGGCGATCGAGCCGGAGAGCCCGCGGGACCGCCGCGAGGGCTGGACGACGCTGCTGGTCGAGGCGGGGACGCCGAGCCCGGTCGCGGACCGGGTGGTGCTCACGGTGGAGGAGACCCCGGCGATCCCGTACACGTATCACGAGGCGCCGGGGAACGTGACGATCTCGGAGGCGACGCCGGGGACCCGTCGATCCATGACTATCGAGCTGGCGACATCCTTGCGGCGCTTCGCGGAGACCCTGCCCCCGCACAGCCGGGAGATCACCCGGGAGCAGGCGGAGCGGCTGGTCCGGGCGGCGGGCACGAGCCTGCCGTCCGAGCCGGAACTGCGCCGGATCCTGCTGCGGCGAACCTAGACGCGCACCGGGCGGTGCGCGAGCGCGTCGCGCCGGTCGCGCCGGAGCTGGCCAACGTCGTCGAGCAGTTGCTCGACGACCCGCACGCGCTCAACGTCACCAACTCGCTGCGCAACCCGGCCCTGCGCGAGGTGGTCCTCGGCCACATCGAGGAGCTGGGCCGCGGCGACGCCCTGGCCCCGTACGGCGGCGACCTGACCGGGCTCCTGGAGGACCACCCCGGCCGGGGGCCGCTGTTCGAGAAGGTGCCGCCGCACGTCAACAAGGTCGTCGTGGGCGGCGTCGAGCGCACCCGGCTGGACGTCTACGTCGAGCAGCTCAAGACCACCGACCCGGCCCTGCGCGTCGGCGCGCACCCGACCGAGGCCGACATGGCCCACGTGCGCGACTACGCCCGCCGCCTCGTCGAGGAGGTCAAGCCCGAGGTCGACCGGCAGCTGACCGCGATCGCCGAGCGCATCGGGGCCACCACGGACGGCCCGGTCGACTACAACAGCCGCCCGAAGGACGCCGAGGGCCTCATCGACAAGGTCGGCCGGATGAGCCGCGGCCGGCCCGGCGCTGCGCCCCGCGACTGGTACCGCGTCGGCGATATCGTGGACGCGGTGGGCGCCCGGATCACCGTGCCCGACACCGCGAGCCTGGCCCGCACGCTCCGCGCCGTCGTCGAGCACTTCGGCGTGGGCGACGGCGGACGGATCGTGGAGGTGGACAACATGTACGCCTCGCCGAAGGCGAAGAGCCCGGAGTACCGTGTGATCCCGCTCTGCGTCGGCATCGAGGTCAACGGCCGCCACTACGTGTTCGAGCTGCAGCTCACCACGCTGCGCGCGTCCATCGCCGCCGACATCGAGCACAACTCGCTGTACAAGCCCTACGTCGTGCTCGGCCCCGCCGACGCCGAGGCCGTCCGCCGCGCCTTCGAGGAGGCGGCGGCCCTGGACCAGCTGGAGGACAGCTCGTGACCGAGCGCTTCGTGTTCCGGCTGGGCGAGGCCTACGACGACCTGGAGCCGGTCTTCGTCGTCGACGGGCGCGACTATCCCGACGACGCCGCCGCGCGCGCCGACGTGGAGGCCGCCCGGCGGGCCCTCGACGAGCGCCGGCTGATCGCCGACTACGAGGCTTCGGCGGCGGCCCCCGAGGCCCCCCGCTCGCCCCTGCCCACCTGGCGCGAGTGGCGCGCCCGGCACATCGACGGCGGCGCGCCCATCGGCGTGCGGCCCCGCCCGGACGTGCAGGAGACCCCGCCCGGCTGGGCCGCCATGGGCCGCTGGCTGGAGACCTCCCAGGCCTGGCTGGACGCCCAGCTCGCCGCGGCCGCCGGTGCCGTGCCCGGCGCGCGGGTGCGCCGCGTGCGCGAGCCCGAGCCCCGCCGCGTCGGTCGCGCCTCCGTCGTGCTGGCCGAGGAGCGCTACCAGGTCGACGTCGAGTACCTCGCCGTCCCGGCCACCCTCGACCCGATCGCCGCCTGGCTCAGCGCGAACGGCTGGACGGTGGTCCCCGACGGGGCCGCCCTGCGCGCCACCAACGCCGGCTACACCGTCACCGCCGTGTGGACCGAGCGGTACAACTCGGTCCGCCTGGTCGGCTCGTCGCCGGCGGTCGACGCCACGTACTTCGACCCGCAGGGAGGATCCGCCGGTGCCGCGCACGTTTGACGGGTCGGTCGGCTGGCCGGCCCTGCGTGAACGCCTCGCCACGAGGCTCGACCCCGGCACGCTCGCCGCCCTCGACGAGGCGGTCGCCTTCGCCGTCGAGCGCCACGGCGACCAGCGCCGCCCGGCCGGCGAGCCCTACGTCGAGCACCTGCTGGAGGCCCTGGAGGCGCTCGCCGAGGGCGTGGGCGAGCGCGACCCGGACACCCTGCGCGCCGCGCTGCTGCACGACGTCGTCGAGGACACCCCGACCACGCTGGAGGAGCTCCGCGCCCGCTTCGGCGACCGGGTCGCCGAGCTGGTCGGCTGGGTCACCAAGGGCGAGGACCGGGAGGCGTACCTCGCCGCCCTGCCCGGCGCCCCCGACGCCGCCATCGCCGTGAAGCTGGCCGACCGCCTCAGCAACGTGCAGCGCCTGCGCACCCATCCCCGCCCGGCCAAGCGCGCCTCCTACTACCGCGAGACGGTCGCCACCATCGTGCCGCTCGCCGCCGGCCGGCCGTGGTTCGAGGACTGGTACCGCGCCTGGGCCGCCGAGCACGCGGATCTGGGCGGTGCGCAGTGAGCGTCGCGGAGTCCGACCAGCCGTTGCGGATCGTGGTGCTGGGCGAGCGGACCGGCGGCCGCCTCGTCCCGGGCGAGCTGCCCGAGCCCGACCGCCGCTTCCACCGCGCCCTGCGTTACCTGCGCAGCGCCGCGTGGGTCATCCGCGACCCGCAGACGTTCGGCCCCGACGCGCTCGATCCGGCGGCGGCTTCCTCGGTACCGCGGGGCTACCGCACCGACGGCGACTGGATCTGGCCGGTGGCGCTGGAGTACTACCTCGAACACCACGGCGTCGCCCCACCCGCCGAGCTGCTCGAGTTGATGGCCGAGCGCGGCTACTACGCCCCGCGCGCCCACGCCGACAGGTGCGGCCAGGCCCACCAGGCCCTCCTGCCGCACATGCCGGGCCCGTTCGAGCCGCCCGCCCCCATGCAGTTCCGCCTGCCGCCGGACGTCTACGACCTGCTGGTCACCGTCGGGTGGCAGCCCGGCCGCGACGAGAGCGCCCGCGTCGAGGAGTGGGCGGCCGGCCAGGGCATCGAGCTGGACGCCGCGCGGCGGCAGATCCTGTCCGAGTTCGGCGGCCTGACGTTTCCGGTGTACGGGTACGGCCGCGACTGGCGGGTCATGGCCTTCCACCTGCTGCCCAACGGCCCGCTCGGCGACGTCGCGGGTCCCCTGTTGCCGATCGGCAGCGTCCCCCAGTGGAAGTCGCAGATCGTCCTGGACCCGCGGCGCGGCATCGCCACCGTCGGCGAGGTCGAGCGCTACCTGGGCCGGGACATCGACGAGGCCCTCACCTCGCTCATCCGTGGCCAGGCCGTTGGCTAAGGTGGAGTCCATGTCGACCGCCATGCGCATGCTCGACGCGCCGCAGGTCCGCGGCCTGGCCCATCGGCTGCTCGCCGTGGGCCCGCTGCTGTACCAGGTCCCCCCGGACCGCCTCGCCGCCGAGCTGGGCTGGCCGCTGCTGCCCCGCAAGATCGGCTCCCTGCGCTTCGCCGACCCCGGCCTCCCGGTGGGCACCGGCCAGGCCACCCTCGGCGTCGCCGACAACGGCGCCGTGCGCACGGTGGCGGTCCCCATCTGCGACCCCCTCCCGGACGAGGAGACCGACGACGACTGGGACTTCCACCAGGACGCGTTCGCGTTCGCGGGCCGCGCCCTGACCGAGGAGCTGGGCCCAGTCGAGCGCACCATCCCCGGCGACCAGCCGGTCATGGAGTGGACGAGGGGCGAGACCGCCCTGCAGCTGTCCCGCGGCCGCAACACGGTGAACCTGCACCTCTTCGCGGCCCGGGACGTCGGCCAGGACGACGACGTCTGATGCCCGCGACCTGGGAAGACTTCAATCCGGCCCTGGTCCGCGAGCTGCAGCGCCTGGGCGATGGCCTCTACCTGGTGCTCAACGACCGCGCCCGCCCGTGGCGCTTCGCCCAGTTCTACCAGGCGCGCACCCACCTGACCGCCGAGGTGTCGGGCCAGACCGAGGACGGCTCGGGCGGCGTCCCGCACGACACCCCGCAGGCCCGGGCCCTGCTGGAGTCGATGGCCTGGTCGCCGCCCACCCCCTACGGCCGGTCCTGGCACCGCCAGATTCCGTGGCCCGCGACCGTGCGCGAGTATCGCGACCTGGCCGCGTCGGTGGTCCGCGCGCTGCATGAGGTCAACGGCACCGCCACCCCGGCGGACCTGACCTACCGGGCCTGGGACGGCAACCGCGACAACCGCCCGTGGACGGTGGACCTGCCCGGCGTGGCGGAGGCCCCACAGATCTAGATGTGCTCGCGGCCGCGCGTTCGCAAACCGTTCGGCGCGGGCGAGCACCGGTACCTCGGTCAGCGCCAGCCACAGCGTCATACCGAGCGCCGCGATCGACCGGCACTTGCACTCCGCGCATCGCGGATCAGTGCGCCCGATCGGGGGACTGGCCCGGCATTGCGTATTTGACCCGGCGTTGCGCCGAACGAATGTCTTGACTCTGACCTTGGTGGAGGCTGCACGCTAGTTTCCGGTGGGCGTGAGTGCTCGCCGGGATGGGAGGTATTCATGGTCGGGATTCGGTTGCGTGACGTGCCGGAACAACATGTGGTGTCGGAGACGGGCACTGTTGACCAGGCAGGGTTGGAGGCTTGGCTGCCGGGTGCGATGGCCCGAGTTGCGCAGCGCGCGCGGGCGGGCGGCGGTTTGCTCGGCAGCGCGCAGTGGCCGTTCCTGGAGCGGTCGGGCCGCCCGGACGAGCCAGTGTTCGTCACCATCTATGAGGGCAATCCCAATGAGGGGCCGACCTCGGTCGAGGTCTGCGCGCCGGTCGCGGCCGGGGGCGACCGGGTGATTCCGGCCCACCGCGAGGCGTACGCCCGGGTGACGAAGTCCCAGGTCACCAGCGGCGAGCTCGGCGGGGTGTACGAAGCGATCGAGAAGTGGATCGTCGCCAACGGGCTCACCGTCGCCCGCGCGCCCCGCGAGACGTACTGGACCGATTTCGGGTCTGCCGCGGCCGACGACGAGGTCTTCGACGTCGCCTTTCCGGTGACGTGATGGCCAGCGGGCCGGGGCTGCTGACCATCGGTGAGTTCGCCCGCCGATCCGGGCTGTCGATCCGGGCTCTGCGGTTGTACGACCGGATCGGTCTGCTCCGGCCCGCCGAAGTGGTACCAGGCAGCGGATACCGCCGGTACGCGGACCGCCAGCTCTACGCCGGCCGGCTGATCGCGCTGCTGCGCAGGCTCGACATGCCGCTCACCGAGATCACCGCGATCGTCGCTGCGCCCGGCCCCGACGCGGCCGGGCGGCTCGCCGGCTACTGGACCGCAATGGAACAACGGCTCGCGGCCCAGCGGGACCTTGCCGAGCGTCTGGTGCGCAATCTTGCCGCCGAGACGGCGACACCGCACGGCGCCTGGCAGGTGGCTGTCCGTGACGTTGCCGACCAGCACGTCCTGAGCGAGATGCGCTACGTCAACGCCGCCGAACTCGACTGGATCCGAGACGCCACCACACGGCTGAACACACTGGCCAGCCGCCGCGGCGGGCCGACCGGGCCACGGTTCGTGGTGTTCCACGGCGAAGTCAACGAGGACGCCCAGGGCCCGGTAGAGGTCTGCGTGCCAGTCCATCCCGACACCGCCGCCCGCACCGAGCCGGCTCACCGCGAGGCATACATCCCGTGGGCTTGACCCGATTCGACGGACAGGGTCGATGTGTTGATCCTCAAGCTACCCTGAGGGCGGTCAACGGCCGGACGCTGGTGCTGTTCTCGAA
>NZ_JBFAZW010000127.1:0-28393 GCF_040682015.1 Dactylosporangium sp. NPDC051485 | reverse complement strand
GCAGCAGCGGCGCGAGCCGTTCCCATTCCACATCGGACAGATCACAGGCCACGCCACACAGTACCCGTTTCAAGATCCGTCAGATAGGCCCTAGCGCTGCTCCGCGGAAGTCCGTGGGGAGCAGCCTGCCTCCTTGAGCGGGATGCCCTCGTAGGTCCAGCGAAACGGGCGAGCGTGTTCGTTCCGCTGGACCATCCAGTTGTCCATCTTCTCGATCAGGTCAAGATATGGTGGGCTACGTGAGCGACTATTGGGGCTGCCCAAAGTGTGGGAACTTGACACTCCGTCTTGAGGACAAGGACGGCCACTGCGATGTGGCCACATGCGAGTACGACCAATGCGACTACTTCGATGAAGGCGTCCCCGAGTAACTGTCCTCTTCGCACCCCCGGGCAGCCGCGCTGCTACGGGTTGGTCGCCTCTGGAGGGATGAGTTCGTGACCTCGTACATTTGCCCCAGCTGTGACGTCGACTTTGGCTACCCGCAGGGCCTGGCCGTCCATCAGGAGCTCGGCTGCGAGTGGGGCGGCGACGGGACCGGCGGCGACGCCAAGTACTGCTGCGGCATGATCTATGAGGATGGCGAGTCGACCTGTCGCAGCTGCGGGGAGTCGCTGTAGCTCTGCCTCGCCCAGGCAGCGGCCGCTCAGCCGGACAGTCTCCGTGCTCGCCACCGCGGAATAAGTAATCAATGAGGTCGAGCCGCAGTCGGAGCAGAATGGTAAGGACCCAACCGGCGGCGAGTTCCTCCGACGACCAACCCGAACGTCGGACGTAACGGAGTCGCCCGACTCCGTTACGGTGTGTCGGTGACAACCCCCATGGTCGCGACAGCTCAGTCTCCAGTAGGCGGCGTCAACCGAGCCGTCCCCGAGCCTGGGCAAGTGGTTGAGGTCCGCGGGTCGACGTGGGCAGTAGCCCGGGTGCAGCAGCAGGGTCTTCCCCGCAGTCCAGCGGACGAGGCCGTCGCCGGCTTGAGCCACGCCGTCACCCTGCAGGCCCTCGACGAGGATCGCCTCGGCGAGGAACTCACCGTGGTGTGGGAGCTGGAGGTCGGCCACACAGTTACGCCTGCTCAGGGGCTACCGACCCAGATCAACCCGGACGCGTTCGACGACCCGAACACGTTGGCTGGTTTCATCGACGCGATGCGGTGGGGCGCGGTCACGTCGGCCGATGACCGTAGCGTCCAGGCGCCGTTTCATAGCGGCGTCGCGGTCGAGGCATACCAGCTGGAGCCGCTGCGCCGTGCGCTGTCGTCGCCAAGGACGAACCTGCTGCTGGCCGACGACGTGGGTCTGGGCAAGACCATCGAGGCCGGTCTGGTGATACAGGAGCTTCTGCTACGGCACCGGGCCCGGACCGCGATCGTCGTGTGCCCGCCGAGCCTGGCGCTGAAGTGGCAGGACGAGATGCGGGACAAGTTCGGTCTCGACTTCACAATCGTCAACAGCGAGATGATGCGTGAGGTCCGACGTCGGTACGGGCTGCACGCGAACCCGTTCCAGCTGTACCCGCGGGTCATCGTCAGCATGGCGTGGCTGCCGAGCGTCCGGGCACAGCGGATGCTACGCGACGTGTACGCCCAGGCCGCGAGCACGGATACGGCCCGGCGGTACGCGTTCGACATCTTGATCGTGGACGAGGCGCACCACGTGGCGCCGGCGAGCCCGTCGGCGATCGGCGGCGGTCGCGGGTACGCCGTTGACACCCAACGCACGATCGCGGTGCGGGATCTGGCAGACAAGTGCGAGCACCGGCTGTTCTTGAGCGCGACGCCGCACAACGGGCACCCGGAGTCGTTCACCGCTCTGCTGGAGATGATCGACTCACGTCGGTTCAGCCGGGGCGCGCTGCTGGACGAGCGGGCGCTGCGGGACGTGACGGTCCGCCGCCTGAAGTCGGACTTGCCGGAGAAGGGGTTCAAGCCGCGGGAGTTGCGCGTCATCCCGTTCACGCCGGACACCGACGAGCAGGAGATGTTCGCCCTGCTCGACAGGATTCTGACCAAGAGCGCCGAGCTGAACAAGACCGGCGCGTCTGGCGACATCACCGCAATGCTGTTCAAGAAACGGTTCCTGTCCAGCCCGTGGGCGTTCGGCATGACGCTGAGCTCGTACCTCGACGCTCGGGCGACCGGGCACGCACCGGACGACTGGGACTACGACGACATCCTCGGCGAGGGCCAGTCCGACGAGGAAGAAGGGCTCTGGGAGCAGGACGAGTCGACCGCGCTGCGACACAGCAAGTCCAGCGATCCGCTCGTCGCCGCTCAGCCAGGCGATCTGCAGCGGCTGGCCGAGTGGGGGCTGGGCTACGAGAGCCGCCCCGACGCTCGCCTCAATGCGCTGATCAGCGCCTTGGACGCGATCTGCCGGCCGGCGCATTCGTGGTCGAACGAGCGGATCGTGGTATTCACCGAGTACGCGCACACCCTCGAATGGGTGCACCGGGTCCTCGTCCAGCACGGCTACGAAGAGGTATTGGAGGTCATCCAGGGCTCCACACCGACCGACGAGCGGGAGCTGATCCGGGAGCACTTCACCGACGAGCCGACCAAGAACCCGCTCCGGGTGCTGCTGGCGACCGACGCCGCCGGCGAGGGCATCGACCTGCAGGACCACTGCCACCGCCTGATCAACCTCGACATCCCGTTCAACCCATCACGGCTGGAGCAGCGCATCGGCCGGATCGACCGGTACGGGCAGCATGAGACTCCACTGGTGTTCCACTTCCTGCCGGACAAGTCGTCGGCGACGTACACCGCCGACATGGCCTTTATGGGCCGGATCGCCAAGAAAGTCGTCACCGTTGCCCGGGATCTCGGCTCGGTCAACCAGGTCATCGCCGTGGAGATTCAGGAGCACTTCGCCCGGACAACGACCACCGGGCGCAAGAAGGGCGGGATCGACGGCAATACGGTGATCAACAAGGCGCTGGCCGGCGGGCTGGATCTCAATAGCCGGCTCACGCAGCTGGAACAGGGCTACGCCGAGAGCCGGGCGCAGCTGCATCTGGACCCAGCCAACCTGCGCCGGGTGGTAGACACCGCGCTGCGAATCAGTCACGAGCCGACGCTGATCGAGATCGGTGACGACCGCACCGACGCGGCCGTGTTCACGGTGCCGGCGCTCGGCCCGGCTTGGCAGCCCGCGTTGAAGGGCCTCGACACACGCTCCGAGCCGGGGGTGCTGCGCCCGATCACGTTCGACGATCAGGCGGCGGCCGGGCGCAAGGACCTCGTGTATGTCCATCTCGGGCATCCCCTCGTCAAGAAGGCCCAGCGGCTGCTGCGCCGGTCGCTGTGGAGCGCAGAGGCACCGTTGCACCGGGTCACCGCCGTCGTCGTGGAAGGGCTGGAGGAGTCCTTCGCCGCCGCGGTCACGCGTATGGTCCTGGTCGGCCGCGGCGGCCTTCGCCTGCACGAGGAGATCTTTCTGGCTGGCGTGCGGTTGCACGGTCGCCGAGCGATCGCCGAGGAGCGTGCCGAGGAGCTGCTCGACCAGGCCCTCGATGCAGAGAGGCTAGTCCTCGGCGACGCCGTCGTCCGCGCCGACGTGACCCGTGAGTGGAACGAGCCGGACTCTCCGCTGCGGGCAAGGCTGCTCGAGTCGATGACGCGTCGCGCCGAGGCGCGGCACCAGCGGGTGAGCGAGCAACTGGTTAAGCGGCAGGAGTCGGACGTCAACCGTGCCCGGGAGATCTTCGCCGCGTTCCGCCGCAACCTCCAGGAGTCGCTGGAGCTCTTGACCAAGGCCGAGCAGAATCCTCAGCCGATGCTGATGCCTGACGAGCAACAGCGCCAGCGTCGCCGCGACATCGATGCGATGGGCCGCCGCCTCGACGAACTCGGGGACGAGGAGCGTCGCGAGGTCGAGGCGATCACGGATCGCTATCGCGAGGTCAAACCGCACACCACCGCCGCCGCGGTCGTCTTCGCGCTGACCCCGGCCGACGCCCGGAAGCGAGGAGCGAGCTGATGCTGCCCACCCGCCCCCTCCGCCCGAAGACGGCGTCAGAGCTGCACCGCGCCTGGCTGGAGCTGGTCGAGACGGACGGACCGTTCCTAGCGATTCCGCCACTGAAGCGTGTCTGGCCGCAGGGCATGCCAGCCCTGACTGCCGACCGCTTCGACGCGCTCCGCGAGGCGAAACCCGCCTTCGATCACGCGTGGGAGGCGCTCGACGTCGACCCGGACGACGAGACCGTCCAGGCAAAATTCCGCAACGTCCGCGACGCGTGGGTGCAGGCGGCGCTGCGGGACGTGGTCGGCTGGCGTGAATCGCTGGCCTGGGGACCGGACAGCATACCCGGCGTGGCCGCCACATCTCCGGACCGGCGGGTTACGGTCCAACCGGACGCCGCGCTGCGCGGCCCAGACGGCATCGGCGCCCTCGTGAGTGTCGTCGACCGGTGCGACAGCCTGCACGACACCGGCACCGACGGCTGGGCAGCCACCCCGATCGACCGGATGGAGGCGATGCTGCGCGGATCCGGCGTCGAGATCGGCATTGTGACCGACGGTCGCTGGTGGGCGCTTGTCTGCGCCCGTACCAAGGCGATGGTCGCCTCCGGCATTGTCGACGCGCAGACCTGGACCGAGGAGCCGCTAACCCGCAACGCCTTCCTCACCGTCATCGCCCGGCAGTACATCATCGGTGGCGACCCGAACGAGCGGCTGCCGAAGCTGTTCGAGGAGTCGGTCGCCGCCGCAGAAGAGATTACCGAGGCCCTCGGTGCGCAGGTCCGCCGCGCCGTGGAGCTGCTGATCCAGGCATTTGCAGAGACCGCGGCCGAGTCCCGCCACCGCGGGCTGCCGGACCCGCTACCCAAGGACGCGCACGACATCTACTCGGCGGCCGTCACCGCCATGATGCGCGTGGTCTTCCTGCTCTTCGCCGAGGAGCGCGGCCTGCTGCCGCAGGGCCGGCTCTTCCAACAGGGCTACGGCATCAGCGGCGAACTCGACGCCCTGGAACACCGCGAACGGGTCGAGGGCGAGGAGTCCCTTGACAGCACCTACCTCACCTGGCACCGGCTGCTGGCCACCAGCCAAGCCCTCTACCGGGGTGCCTCGTTCGAGGACATGCGAATCCCCGCGTACGGTGGTTCGCTGTTCGCCCCGGACCGGTTCCCGTTCCTCACCGCGTCCAACGACAACGGCACGCTGGCCCTGCCGGTCTCCGACCGAGTCATGCTGCACGTGCTGCGCTCGGTCCAGGTCGCCCAACTCAAGGGCGGCGACGCCCGGCGGATCTCGTTCCGCGACATCGACGTCGAGCAGATCGGCTACATCTACGAGGGCCTGCTCGGCTACACCTGCATCCGGACGACCGGCATCCAGGTCGGCCTCCTAGGCACCCTCGGCGCCGAACCCGAAATCGCGCTCACCACCCTGGAACGACTGGCCGACGCCCACGCGACGCCCACTGCACTCGCGAACGCGATCATCGGGTGGGTCAGGGAGCACCAGTCCGCCGCCGCCCCACCGAGTCCCAACGCGCTTGCCAAGCTCCTCGCCACGACACCGAGTGAAGAGGCCGACCGCCAACTGCGGGCAGTCACCGCGGACGACGATGTCTTGCGTGCACGGCTGCGCCGCTGGGCGACGATCATCCGGCGTGATCTGCGCGGCAGGCCCACCGTGGTGCTGAGCGGTGGCCTGCTCGTCACCGAGACGCCGTCTCGGCGCAACGCCGGCGCCCACTACACCCCGAAGGACCTCGCCGAAGAAGTCGTCAAGCATGCCCTCGAACCGCTCTGCTACGTTCCCGGACCGCACCAGACCGCCGACCAGGACACCTGGAAGCTGCGCGGCTCCGACGAAATCCTCGGCTTGAAGGTCGCCGACATCGCCGCCGGTTCCGGCGCGTTCCTCGTCGCGGCGGCCCGCTACCTCGGGAACCGACTCGTCGAGGCGTGGACGGCCGAGGACCCGGATATCGTGCACCGGCGCGACTTGCACCAGCACGCGGTTCGTGAGGTTGTCGCCCGGTGCCTCTACGGAGCCGACATCAACGCGATGGCGGTCGAGATGTGTAAGCTGTCGCTCTGGCTCGTCTCGCTCGACCGCAATTTGCCATTCTCGTTCGTCGACGACAAGATTTTCCACGGCAACTCACTGCTCGGTCTCACCGACCTTCGGCAATTGCGCGACCTGCACATCGCACCACCAGACACCCAGCAGCCACGCCTGTTCGCCTTCGACATGGACAGTGTCATCCGACGGGCAATTGAGATGCGCCGCGAACTGGCCAGCGAGGTTCGCGAGCACGATCCGCAGCGCAGCACGACCGCCAAGCAGCGCCAGCTCACCCGGCTGCACGACCTGACCCGGCAGCTCACTGTGGCGGCCGACGGCGTGATCGCGGCTGGGCTGCGCCTCGGTGGAAAACCCGGCAAAGCCCTCAACGAGGCGTACGAAAATCTGGCCGAGGCGGTCGGCGCCGCGTTCCCGACCGACGATGAGGTGCCGGATCCAACTCCCCTCGACTCGATTATCGAGGAAGGGCTGACCCCAACTGTCCCGACCGACTACGAACGCTGGCAGCCACTGCACTGGGTACTCGAAGTACCCGATGTTCTGGTCGACCACGGCGGCTTTGACGCGATTATCGGCAATCCGCCATTCCTCGGTGGTCCAAAACTAACCGGGACTCTGGGCACCAACATTCGCGAGTGGTTGGTGAATCGGGTAGCCTGGGGCGCCCGCGGCACGAATGCTGACCTGATCGCATTCTTCCTAACCCGCGCGTTTGCCCTACTCAAACCGACCGGAGCGCTCGGGCTCATTGCCACGAACACAGTGGCTCAGGGCGACACTCGTGAAGTGGGCCTCGACCAACTGGTCCAGCGTGGGCTCACTTTGACCCGTGGAGTACGGAGTGCTCCCTGGCCATCAGCCAGCGCGAACATTGAGTACGCTGCGGCGTGGGGCACTCGCGGACCGGTGTCGAAGGCAGCCACGCGGATAGTCGACGGCATTCCCTGCCTACGGATTTCTACGCTGCTCGAGCCCGCCGGTCAGGTCGCGGGAAGCCCTCAGCGGCTCGTCGAAAATGATGGCATATCCTTCCTGGGCTGCTCTGTGGTTGGTATTGGGTTCGTGCTTGAGGCGGCAGAGGCCACGGCGTGGATCGCTGAGGATAGTCACAACCGGGAGGTCTTGTTCCCTTATCTCAACGGGGAGGACCTCAACTCCCGACCTGACTGTTCGGCTTCACGTTGGATCATCGACTTCAATGACCGATCTGCCGAAGATTCTTCCCGTTATGAGGTCCCATTTTCTCGAGCAGAAGCGTTGGTGAAGCCAGAGCGGGCCAAGGTCAACCGAAAGGCACTTCGAGACCGCTGGTGGCAATACGGCGACAAGCGGCCAGCTCTTCGGCAAGCAATTGCAGAGCTGGATCAGGTATTGGTCATCGCGCTGGTTAGCAAGTCGGTCATGCCGGCGCGCGTCCCCACCGGTCAGGTGTTTAGCCATAAGCTGGGCGTGTTCGCTACCGACTCGTTTGCCGATCAAGCAGTACTGTCGTCGAACGTGCACCAGATATGGGCAATCAAATATGGCTCCACTATGCGAACGGACGTCACATATACACCGTCCGACGTGTTCACGACGCTACCGCGCCCGCAGTCCACGAATCGGCTCGAAGACGCCGGCGTGACGCTTGATGGCGAGCGGCGTGAGATCATGCTGCGCCGCCAGTTGGGGCTGACGAAGCTGTACAACCTGGTCAACGACCCACAGCTCGCTCACGCTGACGATCCGGACATCGCCCGCATGCGGCAGATCCACGTCGAGTTGGATGATGCAGTGATGGACGCCTACGGCTGGTCGGACGTGTCACTTGAGCACGGCTTCCACACATACCGCCAGATGACCCGCTGGACGGTGAGCCCGGCGGCCCGGGTGGAGATCCTAGACCGCCTGCTGGCGGAGAATCTGCGCCGCGCGGCGGCACAGCCGAAGGCGCCGGTCAAGGCGGCAAGGGGCCGCGCGCGCAAGGCGACCGAAATCGACGATGCACAGGAGACGCTGCTGTGACCGATCCCGCGCCGGGATTCCGGCTGGCGCACGAGCTGGACGGCACTTCGTACGCGGTCCGGGAGAACCTGGTCGACATCCTGGAGCGTGAGCTGCTCGGCCCCTCCGGCGGCCCGGAGGAACTGTTGTCGGTGAGTCCTCGCCAGCTGTACCTGGTGGGGCACATCGCCCCGGTCAAGTTGGCCGAGCAGCGGGTCGACCTGGCGGCAGTCGAGGACGGTGACGGTCTGGCGGACGTGCGCGGCGACGTCGAGGGTCCGCACATCCAGCGGGGTGTGCCGGTGCTCGCCGCGGACGACACGGCCGCGGACAGCGACGAGGACGACGTCGACGACCAGGCGCCGAAGCAGGGACTGATGATCCCGGCGACGATGGGGTTGCGGTTTCAGGTGCCCGACGAGCTGGCCGAGTTCACGGTGACGGCGTCGTGGGGCACCTACGAGAGCGTCGCTACCGGCGAGGTCGACAAGAAGGGCCGGAAGATCCGCCAGTACCGGCGGACCCCCGTCGAGATCGTCGAGAAGATCGAGGTCGCCGACCTGACGCCGGGCCGAACCTACACGCGGACGCTGACCGGTGACGTATGCCTGCGCATCGACGTGTACGAGGACACGAGGTTCGGCCGGCGGTTGGTCGAGATCGCGTTGTGCAATGACCGGGAAACGCCGCCCACGATCCCGGTGAACGAGTGGCTGTTCCAGACCAAGCTGCACGTCGACGCGGGCAGTGCGGCAACGTTCCTGCCGGTGCGAGACGTGCTGGAGCAGGAGTGGCCGGAGCACGACGACGAGATGCGCCGGCTGCACTTGCAGTACCGCAACCGGCTGGAGTTCGCGGTTGGGCGGACCTGTTCGGTGGACTGGAAGGTCGAGCCGGGCGCCCGTCGGGCGACGGCGGTGTGGACGACGTGGCTGCCGGTGGCCGAGACCCCGCAGACGCAGGCCCGCGCGGTTGACGGGGCGCTGCTGGGCATGGACGCCCTGGCGAACGCCGGCCCGGAGCAGGTGCGGGACGGGCTCGCACCGCTGGTGGACGGGTACAAGAAGTGGTTGGCGGGTGAGCGGACGAAGGCAGAGCAACTGCCGGCACATCTGCGCGATCTCGGCCTTGAGGTGGTCGAGGAGGCTGAGGTCGCGCAGCAGCGGTTGGCCGCCGGGCTCGCCCACGTGGTGGATGACCCGGTGGCGTTCGAGTGCTTCACGTTCATGAACCGGGTGATGCGCGACCAGCGCGTTCACTCGCAGATCTCGGCGCGGCGCAGTTCCGACCCAAACCTGTCGTTCGACGAGGCCCGCGCGCAGGTCGAGGCCGCCGAGCGGGAGAAGCCGTCGTCGTGGCGGCCGTTCCAGCTCGCGTTCATCCTGATGCAGCTGCCGGCGCTGACGGATCCGACGGCGCAGGTCCGCAGCGGGTCGATGTCGCGGGTCGAGCTGCTGTTCTTTCCGACCGGTGGTGGCAAGACCGAGGGGTACCTGGGCCTGGCGGCGTACACGTTCGCAATCCGTCGCCGCCACGGCAAAATGGCGTCCGCGGACGGCGAGTTCGACGGTCGTGACGGTGTAGCGGTGCTGATGCGGTATACGCTGCGGCTGTTGACTGCGCAGCAGTTCCAGCGGGCGACGGCACTCGTCTGCGCGGCCGAGCTCGCCCGCCGTGACGACGAAAGCAAATGGGGCAGCGAGCCGTTCCGGATCGGCTTGTGGGTGGGTACCGACGTCAGCCCGAAGCGGTGGGACGAAGCCGACGAGCAGCTGAAGAAGGCCAGCTCCTACGGCGGGCACCGGCTGACGGTGTTGCAGGTGCAGCGCTGCCCATGGTGCGGCAGTCCGATCGGCGCCGCGAACGTCAAGGCCGAGAAGACAACCCGGCGGGTGTTCGTGTACTGCGGTGACGATCTGGGCCGGTGCCCGTTCGCTAAGGGCGGCGCGGTCCCCGATGGGCTGCCGATGCTAACGGTGGACGAGGAGATCTACCGGATGCCGCCCGCATTCGTGATCGCCACGGTCGACAAGTTCGCTCGACTGGCCCGCGAGGGGGAGGCGGCGGCGCTGTTCGGCTACGTCGGGCGGCGTTGTGGGCGGCACGGCTATGTGCATCCCGACTTCGCCGGCTGCGACATCAAGACCGGCCACAATGCCGAGCCGGGGCTGCCCGCGGCGACAGTACGGCCGGTGGGCCGGCTCCGCCCGCCGGACCTGATCATCCAGGACGAGCTGCACCTGATCACCGGCGCGCTCGGCACGTCGGTTGGCCTGTTCGAGGTCGCCGTGGAGACGCTTGCTTCCTGGGAGACCGCCGACGGCAAGCCGGTCCGGCCGATGATCGTCGCGTCGACGGCGACGGTCCGCAAGGCCGATGACCAGGTCCGCGGGCTGTACGGGCGGCGAGTGGAGATCTTCCCACCGCAGGTCCTCGACGTCGCCGACACGTACTTCTCGAAGGAACTGCCGGTCCGGTCGTCAGCCGATCAGCCAGACGAGAACGTTGATGAGTCGGAACGGCCCGTTCCTGGCCGGCGCTACATCGGGGTCAGCGCGCAGGGTGTGCGGCTGTCGAGCGCAGAGATTAGGGTCGCCGAGGTGCTGCTGCTGGCCGGGCAGCTGCTGTTCGACCGTGCCGGGTCGGCCGCTGACCCATATATGACGCTGGTCGGGTATTTCAACGCCACCCGTGAACTGGCCGGCATGGCCCGCTACGTCGCTGACGACGTGCAGAACCGGATCCGCCAGCCCCGGCCCGGCTCGGGCTTCCCGCGGCGGCAGGGCTCTTACGGCCGCTTGGTGACCGGCGAGCTGACCTCACGCATCGCGTCCGCGGACATCGGCCGGACGCTGGACAACTTGGCACTGGAGTTCGACCCCGGCTGGTCGACGACCGCCGCGATGCGGCAACGCCTCGAACACGCCGACGCCGGTGAGAAGGTCGCGCGGCCCAAGGCGGACCCGTTCGACGTGGTGCTGGCGACATCGATGCTCCAGGTCGGGGTCGACGTGCAGCGGCTCGGGTTGATGCTGGTAGTCGGGCAGCCGAAGAACACCGCCGAGTACATCCAGGCGTCGTCCCGGGTCGGCCGTGACCCGAACAACCGGCCCGGTCTGGTGGTCGCCTTGGGTAACTGGGCCCGGCCGCGGGACCTGGCGCACTTCGAGCAGTTCCGCCACTACCACGAGACGTTCTACGCGCAGGTCGAGGCGCTGTCCGTCACGCCGTTCTCCCCGACGTCCCTGGAGCGCGGCATCGACGGCGTGCTCGTCAGCGCCGCGCGAGTCCTGCAGGCTCATCGGGACGACGGCCTGTCACCGGAGCGCAGCGCGTGGCGGATACATAAAGAAGAGCCTGCGCTCCATGCCCTGATCGACCGCCTGCACACGCGGATCCTGGCTGCCTCGCAGCAGGAGAAGGTCGCCGAACAGGCGCGGCTGCGGCTCATCAACCGGCTCGACCAGTGGAACGCCCGGGCCGGGTACGCCGAGAAGGCCAGCCAGACCCTCGTCTACGAGCGCACCGGTGACGGCAACGTGAATCTGCCGCTAATCAGTAGCCCGGAGCATGCGAAGGCGCAGCAGGGCCTGAAGGAGCGAGCGCCGTTTGTCATCGCGAATTCGATGCGCGAGGTGCAGCCGGAGATCAACCTGCTGGTGAGCCCGCTGCCGGAGCGGTTGTTCGTCGTCGAGCCCGATGGCGCGCCGAAGTGGGAGATGCCGACGGAAGGGGACCAGTCGTGACCGTCGACCCCGACGCTCAACCGATGATCTTCGAGTCGGCGGTGCCGATGGACCCGCTCACCGAGAGCGAGCAGTCCCAGGCGAAGAACCGGGCCAAGGTTGGCTCCGCGCGCCCGTCGTCGCTGCTCTACACGTACGGCGTCGGCTCCATCATGGACCTGCCGCAATTCTCGATCATGCCGGCTGGCCTGGATGACTGGGAGCCGATCTGGAAGCGTCGGCCGACCGTGCCGACGATCGAGGAACCGCGGCTGCTCAAGGTGGTCCAACTGCACCTCGGTCCGCGGGTCCAGCAGCTGCGGCCGTTCCCGTGGCAGCCGAAGGCCCGTGCGCAGTCCCAGGAAGGCTCCGACCTCGGCATCCCGGCACGGGTATTCCCACAGTGGTTGCGCTGCACCGGCTGCGACTACCTTGGCCCACTCTCGCGGTTCACCTACACCAACACCCACCCGTTCCGTCCGGACCTGGCGATGTTTGAGCACGTGAGCTGTCCCGGCCGAGGGCTCAAGGCCGGCACGAAGGGCAAGACCCGGCGCAGCCCGGCCGTGCCCGCGCGGTATCTGCTCGCCTGCCCGAACGGGCACCTTGACGAGTTCCCCTACGCGCTGTGGGTGCACCGGGGCGGTGCCTGTCCGGCCGCGCCGCAGCCCGACCTGAAGCTGCGCGACAGCAACGTCGGACAGGGCGCCGGCGCGGTCATCACTTGCGAACGCTGCAAGCAGCGGCGCAGCATGAGCGAGGCCCAGGGCGAGGCCGGACGGCGGAAGCTGCCCGTCTGCCGCGGACGTCACCCCCACCTCAACGCCTTCGATCAGCAGTGCGGCATCGACACGCACCTGATGATGATGGGCGCGTCCAACCTGTGGTTCGCCTCCACCCAGTCAATCATCGTCATGCCACGAACCGACAAGGAAGACCAGGCCGCGCTGGCCACAAAGCTTCGGATCATCCTGACCCCCGAGAAGCTCGACAAGTACAAGACCAAGCCGGACATGCTCCGTGATCTGATCGAGGACAAATGTGACCTCACCGGGGTCACCGACGACGAGTTGGTCGCCGCCGCCCAGGAGGCGCAGGCCCCGCCTCCCTCCGAGGAAGAACGCAAGGAACAACTGCGCCAGTGGGACCCGGTTGAGCTTCTCGTCCCCGAGTGGAACTACCTGCAGAAGCCGACGCTGTTCGCGCAGCAGGAGAACGCCAGCGGGCTGATGGTGACCGAGATGCCCAAAAGCGCACACCTTCCTGCCGCCGTCCATCGGGTCATCGCGGTCAACCGCATGAAGAAGATCAACGCGGTCATCGGGTTCACCCGCATCGACGAGATGGACCGCGTTAGCGACCTCGACTCAAGACTGGTGAAGCTCACGCGCGACGGCCGCCCGGCCTGGGTGCCGGCCACCGAGGATCGCGGCGAGGGCATCTTCCTGCAGTTGAATGAGGCGGCCGTTGCCTCGTGGGAGGCGCAGATCCTCGCCTCGCCGCTGTGGGAGGCGCACCGATCGGCCCACTGGCGCAACTTCGAGCGGCGCTTCTCCAACACCGCCGCCCAGATCAACCCGAACACTCGCTTCCCTGCACCCCGGTACTGGCTCGTGCACACCTTCGCCCACGTCTTGATCCGGGAGATGGCCATGTCCTGCGGCTACGGCGCGGCCAGCCTCAACGAACGCCTCTATGCCTGGACCGCTACCCCCGAACGCCAAGCCGCCGCCGGGCTCCTCATCTGCACCACCGCCTCGGACAGCGAAGGCACCCTCGGCGGCCTCGTCGCGCTCAGCGACCCGGACCGGCTGCAAGGGCTCGTCACAGGCGCTCTACGCCGAGCCGCGCGCTGCTCCTCCGACCCGGTCTGCGCGCAACGCACCCCGCGCGACCCCGAGGACTTTCTCCACGGGGCGGCGTGCCACTGCTGCAGCTTCGCCTCGGAGACCTCATGCGAGCGCGCCAACCGGTTCCTCGACCGACGGTTCCTGCTCAACCTGCCGACCGGCAACGGCGACCAGGTGCCCAGCTTCTTCGGCACCATCGATGGCAGCTGACCCCTACGCCGCGCTGGGCGCCTACCTCACCGGGTTCGAGGCGGAACGCCTGGCTGCGGCGCTGCGGGCTGGCGACAGCACCACCCAGGCGCTCAAGGAGATTCACGCAACCCGACGCGGTGACGCCAAGCGGCGCCTGGCTGACGCCGACCTCGGCCACCACCGCCTCGAGGCGTCGGTGGCGGTACTCCGGGCAATCGCCGGCGCCCGAGCGATCCGTACCGCCATCACGCCCGTCTGGACCATGCCCGGCGCACAGGCGACCACCGGCCGACTCACCACGGAGGTACAGCGGCTGATCGACGACGCACGCATGTCGGTCGTCTGCTCGAGCTTCAACTTCACGCCGCACTCGCACATGTGGACGGCTCTCCGGGCAGCGTCTCTGCGGCCGGGCGTCAGCGTCACCGTCTACCTGGATGCCCACGCCGGGTCGTCAGCCGCGGTCGCGGCGCATCTGTCGAAAGCAACCGTGTACCACACGCTGACGCTTCCGGGCGCATCCAAGCCCCTGGTCAGCCACGCCAAGTTCATCGTCATCGACCGGACGCTCACACTGATGACCAGCGCAAACTTCTCGTACAGTGCTGAGAACAACAACGTCGAACTCGGACTTCTCGTGCACGACACCGAACTCGCAACGTCGATCGAGTCGCTGATGCGCAACCAGCACGGAGTCCTGTACGAACGTGTCACATCCTGAGGAGCAGCGGTCGCTGCTGCGGCGGTCCACTGGCAACTGCGGTAACCGCTGGGGACGCCCGTTCGAGCCTGGTTCCTGGTTCGTCGACACGCTCACCGACCGCATCCGGGCGCCTTGTCAAGCAAGGCGCCCGGACGGGCTAAATGCGGGTCGTCAGAACTCCAGATCGAGTGCCAACTGAAGGTCGCCTTCGGGTTCAGGCTGCTCTTCGGGGTCTACGCCATCGTCCTCGAGCGTTTCGTCGGCAGGCAGGGCGTACTCGTTGGCGAGTCGCGCCACATGCAAGATCAACGGTCGGCCGAGAGCTGCCCGGTAGTCGTCGAAACAGTGGCGTTGCTGGTGAAGGAACCCGGCCCAGATTGCGGGATCTTCGCCCATCGGGTAAGCGACTACCGCGAACTCGAGCAGTTCGGCATTCCATGCACCCTTGGACGGATCGAGATAATTCCTTCCGCCTTCCTTCTTATCCCCGTCGGGGCTTGGATCAGCCTCTGTCTCGTCCGGTTCGTTCGCTTTTCGAGAGTCGTTCTTATAGTGCGGTGTAAGTTTGGCGAGGTCGATGCCGATCCCGCTGTGCGTGGCTGGTTTGTCGACAGTGCTGTAGAAGACGCGGGTCTCGGCGGTGTTCCCAGTGCCGTCGTCGCGTCGCCAGAGGCCGTCGGAGACGCCCACGCGGTCGCCGTCGAAGGCCCACGCTTCTGGCGTCTCGAGCCGGTCGCTGCCGCCGATCCTCACCAGCCTGATTTTCTTGCCGAAGAGGCCGATCCGCTGCGGTCTCATGTCGCCGAGCTGTAGTTGATCGGGCAGCATGTGGGCGTTTTGTATCGTCGGTAGCCGGTATCGGATGTTGTGGGCCTCGGTCACGACGAGGGTCTGGGTGTTGCGGAACTGGGTCAGCGTGCTGCGGATGAAGGCAGCAAGGCGTTCTTTCTGTTCGTCTTCGTTGGCAGGGCTTGCGCGGTAGTTCGTGCCGGCGAGGTGCTTGAGTAGGTCGGGATAAGGCATCCACTTGCTCATGCCGTCGGCCTTGCCCATGATGTGTTGCTGGCCTGGTCGGATCAGGACGGCGATGGGTACGAAGACCTGGTGGGTGTTAGTGTCGTCGCCGCGGCGCTTGACGATCCAGAAGGCGAGTTGCTGGAGGTCATCGGGGATGCCTTCCTTGAGGCGGTGCAGGGGGACGAACCGGACGCCGAGCTGACGGAACCCGTCCAGCCAGGCCGCTTCGGCTCGATGTTCGTTGTTCGTTTCGTCCTTGTCCGGTTTCTTGCCGCCTACGAGGTCCGGCTGGATGAACTGGCTGACCATGTTTGCGTCGGCGCAGCCCATCCGAATCGCAAACTTCGGGTCGGTCGTGCGGACCTTGAACTTCTTGGGGCCTTCGAGTTCGACGAGGGTGAGCTGAGGTGTGTCGCCGACCTCCTCGGCGAGGTCTTTCAGGGTGGAAGCGACGAGTCGTCGGCGTTCGCGGATGTGCTCGTCGTGGTTCTTGCCAGGTTTGGGGTTGGTGCCGTTGCCCAGCGGTGCGCCGAGCTGGCCGAGGCGGCGAGCGTAGATCTTGAGAGTGAGGCCGTCGGCGGACCAGGTCCATGTGTCGCCGGCGGCGGGCTCTCGGGGCGGTAGGTCCAGCAGCCGTTCGACGGTGTTCAGCAGGCGGTCACGCATGCCCTTGCCGTCGGCCTGGTAGAGCAGGACGACGGAGAGTTGACCGGTGACGGCGTCCGCCAGCTGCTGGCGGCGTGCGTGAGCGTTCTCCTTCGCGATGACCGTGTTGGAGGCGTGGGCGGCTTCCTGTTTTGGGGCGAGTTCCTGGAGTTCGGTCTCGGTCATCGACGGTTTGGCTTGAGGCACGCTTTCGAGCTCTTTGAGGCTTTTGCTTGCCTTGCCGCCGATCACGACGCGGGTCAGTGGCTTGTCGAGTACGAAGTCTGGCTGAAGGCATCGGCCGATCCAGTCGGTGAGCCGGCTGCGTTCGGCGGGCATGAGGCCGGGGCCAACTTCGTGGTCGGGGCCGCGCATGGTCGTGTGGTACGTGACGGCGGCGGTGACGCCGTCACGGCCGAACATCCACGCCTCCGACTTGCGGGCGAGTTGCTCGGGAGGCGGGAGGTGTTCGAGCGCGGCGACCCGGGTGAGCAGTTGGCCCGGTCCACCCTGGCGCCAGCCCATGTCCTTGGTTCCTGGGTCCCACAGCAGGTGAGCGACCGCGAATTTCTGCGGTGTGAGTGCGCCGACAACGAACGGGCTGGTCGACAGCAGATAGGTGGAGGCGCCGAACCGGCCTTTCGTGTGGACCTCGCCGGTGGTCCAGCGGCGGATACCGGTGTCGACGTGCAGTCGCATGGTGGGGTCGAACGGCGTGGTGCGCAGCGCGATTTTGATCGTGGCGCTGTAGTACCAGGTGCGCATGTTGGCGCCCCTGCCGGTGTGGTGTTCCAGCGGTGGCCAGGAGATGAGTTCGGCGTATCCGTTGACCGGGTTGACCGCAACCTGCCGGAATCGCACGCTGCCCTTGCAGTGCTCGTACACCTGGCCGGCGATGAGTGCGGCGGCGTGGTCGGGTAGCAGGCTGAACAGGTGGGGTTCGGGGACGAGGGTGTTGCCGTCGGAGAGCTTGTGCGCGAGGAGGTCGACGGGCTTGGGCGCCCACTTCAAGGCCGTCGCGGCGTCGAGTTTTTCGATGGTCGGCAGGATGAGGGCCTTGCCGTCGTCGCTTTTGGGAAGGTCGTGCAGCCAGGCGTTGATGAAGGTGCGCAGGATCTGCTCGGGGAAGGGTTTCGTGGCAAACAGCCAGGGGTTGCCTTCTTCGAGGTTGGCCCGGGTGGCGGTGGAGACGAGATCCGGTGCGGCGGTGCGCAGAAGCGCGTTGAGGCGTCCGATGGGCACCTGTTTGGCGCGAGCGCGTGATTCCTCACGCCATCCCGCGGTGTAGAGGTCGAGGATTGGACGTCGCCAGGAGGCAGGGAAGGTAAGAGTCTGCAGCGGCAGGATGAGTTCGCGGGCCGCCACGAACGCTGCTGGCTGGGTGTAGTCGTAGCGCATCAATGGCCTTTCTGAGCCGTGTCCGAGGCGGAGCGTCTAGTCCATGTCGCGCAGCGCGCGGTATAGCGGGTCGTAGAGAGCATCGACCAGAGACCGGTCGATCGGGCTGATCGAGGAGTCGGACTCGAAGTAGGGCTTCAGCTCGTGCAGCATGCTGGTGAGCAGGCTGGTCGCCGGGGTGTCGTCTCCGGAGAGGCCGGCCTCCCGGGGCGAGAATGCGCCGTCGACGAAGTACACGCGGGCGGCGACGCCCCCGCGGACGAGTCGCCCGATGACCTGCCAGATGACGACGAGCTGGTCCCAGGTGAATGCGGACTTCTCGTCCGGGGGCAGGCTGGTCCACGACAGGCGGCGGGTGAGGAAGCGGTGCCACTTCTTGGCGGCGGTCGCCCGGAATTGACGCCCGGCGGCGTCGAGACTGCCAGCGGCCAGCACGGTCTGGGTGAACCGGCGCCCGGGCCCGCGGACTTGCCGAACCGCCCAGTCGTTGATCGCTTGGGTGGCCAGGGTGATGTCGTCGGGGCGGTGGTGAGGGCGGGCGAGGAAGTACACGCTGCCGATCGCCGCCTTCCCGCCCGGGACCACGATGTTATGGCCGCGTTCGACGGCCAATAGCGGGGCGATGAGCAGTTGCCCTCCGACGTCGGGGAACTGGGTCAGCTCGCCGCGGCGTAGGTACAGCTGCCGGTTCTCGGTGGGGAGGTTAGACCAGGAGTGGTCGAGGTCCGTGTCGTCGGACACCAGGACCGTGACGTTGCCTGCCCATTCCGGCTGGCTGTTGAGGTAGTTGCCGGCGCGCTGCGCTTCAGCGTAGCTGCCGACCAGCAGGAGGATCCGGCGTCGCTGCGGGTCGTCGATCTCGTCAAGTTCCTGGTGCAGCAGCGAGGTCGCGCCGACCAGGCTGCGGTCGGGTACAGCCAGCTCGTGCAGCATCTGTTCGAGCTGTTTGGGCCGCTGCTGTGGGTCCGCGCCCGACAGCCGCAGTGCCGTGGTGACGCCCGGCGGGTAGAGGAACAGCTTGCGGAAGATGCTCTCCTTGATGGCGGCAACTTCGCTCTCGTGTGGCCGTAGGACCGCGTCCACCTGCGCGTGCACGTGGTAACGGCTGGAGGTTCCGGCCCAGCTGGTGGCCGACATCAGCAGCACATGCGGGCCGGGCCGGTTGTCTACGGCCGGGATGTCGGCCAGCTCCAGCAGCAGTTCGCGTCCGACCCCGTTGCAGCGGAAGAACCGCAGCTCACCGCTCTGATCGCCGTCCTGGTTGCGGTCGCCGGTCTGGAACTGGAAACCAAGAACATTACCCATGGGAGATTCGGGGACCACCGGCATGTAGTCCCTCGGCGGACGGCGGGAGAGCACGTTGGAGGTCGATTCGAGGTTGAGCGCCGCTTCGACGCGGGGCCACAGGGTGGTCACGCGGTCGAGGCGGTGATGGAGCACGGCCAGGACAAGGGTGAACTCGAATCGGTGCAGGTTGGCGTCCAGGTCACCGGCGACGGAGGCGTTATTTGGCACCAGCCCACGAAGAAGCTCCTTGAGCCGTTCGCGCGTGTACTGCCGGGCAAAACCGCGGGGAGTGTGCAGGAGCTCGGTCGCCATCGCCACGAGCGCGTTGACCAGTGAGACGTCCTCGTCCTCGGTGCCGCGGGGACGCTGTTGTGAAAGCGGCGCGTCACGGAAGCGGTTCAAGATGTCTTCCACTCGCTGGAGCCCGGCCCGCTGGGTGGCCAGCTTGCCTCCGTCATCGGTGTCGGCGCGCTGGTCTTCCTCGCTTCGGGGGCGGCCGCGCAGGTCGGGGAACCACTCGTTGAGTAGCCACTGGTGCAGGGTCATCGCGCTGAAGTAGTCCTGGACGATCCAGCGTCGCAGCGGCTCGTCGTTGATCAGCATGGAGTAGATTCGGTCGGTTGCCGCGATGACCGTGTTGAGGGCGTTGGTCCAGTCGTCGATCTCGTCGCTGGACAGCTGAAGCCGGCCCTGGTTGGCCAGCTCGGTGAGCTTGTGTTTGCCGACTTCGTCGAGCCACGACTCCGCACCGCGGGCGACCAGGGTGGCCGCCGGTGCGAAGGCGGTGTCGAGCTGCATCTGCACCCGGTCGGCCTCGTCGACGACGATCAGGTCGCTGCGCCGGCAGGCTTGCTCGAGATATCGCAGGTTCTCCACGTTGAGATGGCCCGGGATGCGGCTGTGCACCAAGGATGCCGGTGTGGCCACCCAGATCTGCGCGTCGACCAGGTCGCGGGCGGCGCTATGCCGGGGACACGCGGACCACAGCGGGCAGCCGTGACGCTTCGGCTTGGTCGGTTTCCGGCGGCGCCGGAATCCGCCACCGTCGAGGTCCGGATCGGTGTCGTGCTCGATCTCGGCCTTCTCGACCTCATCCGCACTGTGTAGGGCGGTGCACGGTGCGGCGCTGATGGACAGCGCCCGGCGCGCTTCGAATCCGCGCAGGGCGTCCAGCGGGCAGGCGCTGGATAGATGAGCGAAGCCCGGGTTGTCGTGGTTCAGCATGGTCTGTGTTGCGGACTCGCTGCGCCGATGGAGCCGCTGGATGTTGCGTTCGAGCGTGGACTGACCCAGGATCGGCGCGGCGCGCACTCCGAGACGGCGGAATTGTTCGGTGATGGTCAGCACCTCGGCGACGTCGCCGACGACGATCGTCGTGCGGCGCCGATCCGCCGGTTCCTTTCGGGTGGCGAGTTGGTACGCCAGGATGTCGCGGATCGTGGACTTCCCTGCACCGACCATGCCCACCATGTTCATGAGCCGGTCGATGCGCAGCTGAGGGTGCGGCAGAAACGCCCCGGCCGCCTCGTCCCGCAGGAGTAGTTCCACCCGTTTGAGACGCGTGACCCAGTCGTTGGCTTTACCCGGTGTATCGGCTTCCGCCTTGTCCATCTCGATGGCGGCATCTTCCAGCTCGGCCATGGTGACGGCGATGGGCTCGCCTCTGCCAGGGGGCAGGCCGTCGAAGCTGTGCCCGACCTGCGGCTTCGGGGTGACGAGGCCGGCGGGGATGTGGACGGAATGACGCTGATCGCGGACGTAGAACAGGTGGTCGCCCTCGCCGGCGATGGGCAGTTCACGTCGTTCCACCGGTGGGGGCTGGGTCAGCAGCCGGAGATAGACCGCGTCACGGTCGTGTGCGCGCGACGGCTGCAGCCGCTCGGGCAGATCGTCGGGAGTCTCGAACGTGTAGCCGCGCAAGAGGATGTCCACCTCAAGGTACGCCGCCAGCGCGTTGCGCCAGGTGTATCGGCGGCTACGGTCCCAGAGGAAATGCCGGGCCCGGCGAATCATGAGGCGCGCATCGGTGCTGCGGACGTCGCCGAACGCTTCCTCGTACGGGTAGCCGCTCAGCAAGGTCCAGACGTCGCCGACCGGGCGCATCGGCATGATCTGAGTGCCCAGGTAGATCGCCAACTCGACATCGAGCATGTCGCCGATACTGAACCCCGCACGCGGGGTCCAGACCTCGCGCAGCTCATCGGATAGCTCGTTGTGCCAGCTGCTGCGGTCACGCATCGAAGGCCCCCTTTATGGTGGCCTTCTGCAGCTTGGTGAGCGTGGTCGACACCATCCTGAGGAACGCCTTGTCACTGAGCAGGGTCACGTGCTGCTTGACCTCGGGCGGGCAGTAGTGATCGAAGACGATCTTGTAGTCATCCCGGTCGTCGAACCGGTACTGCGGAACGACGAGGAATGCCCGGTCGTAAGGCGGTTCGGGCCGGAATACGGTGGCGCGGTATCCGAGCAGGGCCGGGTTGGCTCGGTCCTTGACGTCGATGGCCCACACCTGCCGGTTCGGCAGCGTGATCCGCAGGTCGTACGCGTCGCAGCCTGGCCACATCTCCGGTACCAGTCCCTTGTCGATGAGCTTCTTCTCCAGGTCGACCTCGGCCAGGCCCGGGCCGGTGATGAACATGCGAAGCGGTGCTCGCAGCTGGTAGACCCCGCTGGTCAGGCGATCGTCAATGAACTGGTCCGGTGTGGCGTGCGCTTCGCGGCGGCACCGGTCGAGCTCACATCGCCAGGACTGCTCGTACGGCTTGAGCAGACAGCGGCAGCGGGCGCAGGTGGCGAAGAGTCCGTCGTTACCGCGATAGGCGGCTGGGGCCGGCTCGTAGCAGCGGTTCACCGTCTCGAGGACGATGCCGAGCGCGGGCTCATCGCCCATCAGGGTTGCCTTGTCAAGCCCGGTCAGGACCGGCCTGTTGACCAGGAGGTATCGGAACGCGGTGTAGGACTTGGGCGATCGGGCGGCCTCGCACTGGGCGAAGACACTTCGGATGACTTCGTTCTCGAACAGCTCTGCCGCAGCGTCGGGGGCAGCAACCTCCCACTCATAGCACAGCTGCGTCGGCACACCCGTCTCCGCGTCGACGAGGAACTCGTCCAGGTTCTCGGCGTCTGCGGGCAGATCGAACGGCCATTCCCCGATCGGCTTCGTTGCCGCCCAGCGCGCCATGTCGGCGACGCTGGCCGGCGGTGGAACCGCCTGCTGGAGACACTGCAGGACCAGGTGGTTGTACGCCTTCTGCACCTTGTCGGAGTAGATCGGATCCGGTGACCTGACGTGCCGGGACAGATCGACCAAGGCGGTCGCGACCATGCGCAGCAGCGTCGCGCCGGTGAAGACGGACAGATCAGGCGGGCTGTTCTCGGTCAGCACCACAGGCGGTCTCCTGAGAAGACGGCGGCGGACTCGACTCCGCCGCACTTGGACACCACCTACTTACAGGACAGGTACGACACTTTTCCCCCGGCGAGGCACGGAAGGTGGAATCCTCCCGCCACGGGAGCGCCATTTCCCGCAGGACGGAGTGGGCGTGAGCGAGCTGCTGCGGATCGGCAGGATCGATAAGGATGAGATCTGCACCGGTCGGCTGGAGGATCTCCAACTCGACCCGCGCCCCGTCGACCGGTCCGCCGATCAAGCCCTTCCCGAGGATGGCGGTTGCCAACGCGACCTGCGGATATTCGGCAACAACGTCGCCGCCCATGCGGCGACGTCGGGTGGTTTTGGTCTCCCGCCAGACCCAGGCCCCGTCGTTGCGATAGACGAGGTCAGGTTTAGCGGCCACGAGTGCCTGGGCTGCCGTGTCGTGAAACACGAACGTCTTCTCAATTGCGAAATCCGACGTACCTGGCTGTATTGGGCAAACCACCGGATGATGCGCGAGCATCCGCAGGCCGGCCTCAGCAGCGTCCGCGTCGAGGTCCCAGCGCGAATCGGGCCAGCCCGTATCCATCGGCATGTCCAGGTCCTGGCAGGGCTCGCTCGACCGCGCGTGCAGCGTCTCCAGGTAGTGATGAACCGCCTGTCCGAGGCGCGCCGGCATCGCGTACTCATTGGCCTTCGGCAGACGCAATGCCCGAAGATGGTACTGAGCAGGGCAGTCCATGTAGTACCGCAGGTCGCTAATCGACACCTCGCGCAGTCTTGTACGCGGATACGACCGCAGCCCCAGCAGCCCGGGCGCTCGGATCACCTCGCCGCAGGACAGCAACATCCGGCACTTGAAGCAGTCACCCGGGCGCCGCGACTGACCACGAATGACCTGGCCCGCCGCGGGCCGACCGGCCTGCTCATACAGAGCCGCGGCCTCATCCACGCTGCCATCAAATGAAACCGACCGCGTCCCATTGACGAGGTCAACGTCCGCAACGCGAACTCGAGACACCGGCTCGCGAGGTCGGACAGCGAATTTGCCTTCCCACTCCTCCGGCCACCTGGCGGGTCGGCCAAGAGCAGCTGTGTACGCCGCAACCGCGCGCTCGACCTCGCTTCGCTGACGGGCACGCGCGTTGCCGAGACGAGGCACACGAATTTCCCGCACGGCATCGTCAACTGATCGATATCGGCGGCCCCACGTCCACAACTCCCTTACGCCCTGATCGACGTGCTGCACGACCCACCAGTCGGCCACCGGCACCATCGTCTGAGCCGCCTCCGACGCAGCGAGATAAGCAACCACGGCTTCGCTGACAAAGGCCGCCACGCCGTCGTGCGGAGAATGCTTCAACAGCACCGCGGTGAGCGCGCTATCGACCGGTTGAAGGTCGAACTCCACACAGTCCAGGACCTCCATGACCAGCTGCACCGGCACAGGCGGATTGTCCCGACGAGGCCAGGCGACCGGCTTGAGCGCGGGACGCGACTTCACCGCTAGATACAAGGCACATCCGCGCTCGACCTTCGCAAGCATGCTCGCGGCGACCCGAATGGGCGACACACTGCCGACCAGTTCTGGTGGCACCGCCCAACCGCTGGGAAGTGGCACGGCCTCGGGCGCCCTTTGAGCAGGAACGGCAGACAGCAGCTGGTGCTGATCCACCGGCACCAATCTATCGTCTTCTGACATCCCGCTCCCGGAACGAAGGCAACCACGCGTCCCGCCGCGCGTAGCGTAACCAACGGGCAACCGGAATCACACACCCGAAAGTTGAAGTTCATGCGCAAACGGACACCACCATCCGCATCAATCACGCGAACGCCCTCCCGGCGTTGTCAACGGTCAGGACGGCCGCACGCGACGCCGGGTACCGACAACTCGGGCGACGGCGACGACCAGCCCGCCGCCACGGGCTCGGCGTTGAGTCAACCGACGGGGCGAGACTGGGTGTCCGAATCCATCCGCGCGGCGCGTTATGCCCCCTCGCGTTGGGTGGCCCGTCGTGGAGGCTAGGGGCCTCGCACACCTGCGCGCGAGCGAGGCAACACCTGCCGGATGACGTGGTGATCTGTGCCACCGGCTGGGGCTGGGTCCACGGTCAAATGACGGTCAAAGAATCTTGAGGCCAGATCCGTGACTTCCGGATCTGGCCTCTGACCTGCTACTTCGCGGTGGGCGATACTGGGATCGAACCAGTGACCTCTTCGGTGTGAACGAAGCGCGCTCCCGCTGCGCCAATCGCCCGCGGACGCAACTCTACCGCATGGGCGGACCGGGGCGCGACTCGGTATCCCCCGTGTCGGTAGGGTGGGGGGTCTATGGCGCCGTATGCACTGCTTATCCTGCCCTCCAGTAATCGCGTGTACGCCGACTCCGCAGTCGAGCTCACCCAGGCCGAACTCCGGGCGTTCGACCGGGGGGTGCTCGGCGGGCGGCTGGCGGAGATATCGGCGACGGGTATCCACGGGGTGCCCTACGTGACGTTCGAGGCCGAGGGGCTCACCGGCGAGGAGCTGGCGGCACTCGGGAACCTCTCGGCCGGTTACGCGCTGTTCGAGCGCGTCGGCGAGCTGTTGCGGCCCGTCGCGACGAGCAAGCTCGATCGGTTTGACGATGATCTGGTCACGATCCTGAAGTACCAGGGGAAGACCAATGAGCAGTTCACCAAGCTGCTGCTGAACGTCACCCTGCTCGCGTCGGATTTCGCGGGGGAGATGCTGCAGCGGCGGTTCCGGGTGTTTGATCCGCTCTGTGGGCGGGGCACGACGCTCAACCAGGCGCTGATGTACGGCTACGACGCGGCCGGCATCGATCGGGACCAGAAGGACTTCGAGGCGTACTCGGCCTTCATCCAGACCTGGCTCAAGCGTAAGCGGCTCAAGCACAAGGCCGAGGCCGGGCCCGTGCGGCGGGAGCGGCAGGTGGTCGGGCGGCGGCTGCGCATCGAGCTGGCCGCGGACCGCGACGACTACAAGTCGGGGGCCACGCAGCAGCTCGACGTGGTCAACGTCGACACCATGCGCTCGGCCGAGTTCTTCAAGGATGCCTCGTTCGACCTCGTGGTGACCGACGCGCCGTACGGGGTGCAGCACGGCAGCCGGACGGCCGGCAAGGGGCTGGCCCGCAGCCCGGAGGACCTGCTGGCCGAGGCGGCGCCGGTGTGGGCGCGGCTGCTGCGGCCGGGCGGGGCGATGGGCGTGGCCTGGAACACGTTCGTGGCCAAGCGCGAGGTGGCCGCTGCGCGGCTGGCCGAGGCGGGGCTCGAGGTGGTCGAGGACGAGCCGTACCTGTCGTTCCGGCACCGGGTGGACCAGGCGATCCTGCGCGACATCATCGTGGCGCGTAAACCCCGTTAGGGCCAGGGGATCTCCGGGTCGGGGTGGAAGCCGATGCCCTGGTACGTCCACCGGGGACCGTGGGCGGCCAGCCGGGCTCGGCACCCGGTCCAGTCGCGGGCTGGCTGCGGCGACCAGGCCAGCTCGGCGATCGCGGGCAGGCGGGGGAAGGCCAGCAGGTCGATGCCGGCCTCGGTCGCGACCGTTTCGGTCCACAGTGGAGCCTCGACGCCGATGACGTCCGGGGCGCCGGGCAGGCGGGTGGCCGGATCCCAGTCGTAGGCGGTGTGGGTCGAGACGTGGCCGGCCCAGTCCAGGCCGATCGGGGTCTGCGGGGTGTACTTCATGTCGAGGTACACCCGATCGGCCGGCGACAGCAGGATGCGGTCGCCCTGCGCGATGGCGGCCCGCACGTCCTCGTCGGGTTCGGGCGTGTGGCCCCAGTACTGCACGATCCGCCCCGGCTCGCGCGCGGCCGGGCCGATCTGGTGCCAGCCGACGACCGTCTTGCCCAGCGCCGTGACCATCGGCTGCACCTGCCGCAGGAACTCCAGGTAGTCCGCCGCCGGCGTGTTCTGGGCCTCGTCGCCGCCGATGTGCAGGTACGGCCCCGGCGTCAGCGCGGCGACCTCCTCGAGCACCTGGCGGGCGAACGTGTAGGTGACGTCCTTGCCCACGCTCAGCGTGCTGAAGCCCACGTCCACGCCGGTGTAGGCCGGGGGCGCCACGCCGTCGTCGTTGAGCTCCGGGTAGGCGGCGAGCGCGGCGTTGACGTGGCCGGGCATGTCGATCTCGGGCACGATCGTGACGTGCCGCGCGGCCGCGTAGCGGACCAGTTCGGCGTACTGCGCCTTGGTGTAGTGGCCGCCCGTCCCGCCGCCGACCTGCGTCGCGCCGCCCACGGTGGCCAGGCGCGGCCAGGCGTCCACCGCGATGCGCCAGCCCTGGTCGTCGCTCAGGTGCAGGTGCAGGACATTCATCTTGTACCGCGAGAGCCGGTCGACGAACCGCATCAGCACCTCGACGCCGAAGAAGTGGCGGGCCACGTCGAGCATCGCGCCGCGGTACCCGTACCGCGGGCGGTCGGCGATCCGTCCACCCGGGACGGTCCACGGTCCATCCTGGACGGTCCGTGCCTCCACAGTGGGCGGGAGCAGCTGCAGGAGCGTCTGGACGCCGTAGAACAGCCCGGCCTCGGCCCGGGCCGTCACGACTATGCGCCGCTCGTCGATCTCCAGGACGTACGCCTCGGGCGATGTCTCGGGGATCTCGGCGAGGACGAGCTCGATGCCGTGCTCGACGGGCCGGTCGGCGACCGGCAGCGGGAAGCCGGTCGCTGGCCGCAGCGCCTCGGCGAGGTATTGCCCGGCGAACGCCGGGCCGGACCGGATCGTGGCGCCGGGCCGCAGCGTGAAGTGGACGCCGGGGGAGGGGGTGGCCTCGGCCGGCACCGGCACGACGGCAAGCTCGTCGATCGTCAGCACGCCCCTTATGGTGCCAGCGTCCCGCTGTCCCGGCGCGCCGATCGACCGGGTGTCCGTTATGGGGCGATCACCGGGAGTCGAACCCGGACCTCCAGAGCCACAATCTGGCGTGCACAAACCCGTACACCATGACCACCATTGCGCTCCCCCGGAACTAGCAGCCTTGCGATGAACAGTCGCCTGCTCAGCCGATTGAGCTACCGGGGAATATGCCGCTCCCTCGCATGGATTCGAACCACGTCTTCGGCGTCCAGAGCGCCGCGTCCTGCCGATTGGACCACGAGGGAATGCAGTCGGGAACCGGGGAGTCGAACCCCGCACTTCCTGGTCCCAGGCCAGGTCCGGTCACCGCGCCGGTCGTTCCCGAAATGGGTGTACAACAAAAGAAGCCCGCCCCGGAGTGCGGGACGGGCGGCCGGGAAAGGCCTATACCCGTCGCCGTCGCGGCTGATTCTGATGCATCATTTCCGGCTCCTCGGTTCGTCCGTCCGGCTGTTCACGAACGACAATACGAGGGGCGCCAAGGCCGCGGCAACGCAATTTCCGGGCGAGCGGCAGATCGGCCGGCCGGACAACGGTCGCGGCAACGCCATTGGCGGACGGGCCCGCATGCCGGCGAGCGGCAGATCGGCGGACGCCGGCCGCTTGCGCAGCGCCGCGATGGCCGGCAGCCCGGCCCGAATCGCCGTCAGCCTCGGCGGCGACGGCACCAGCCCGAGCTGGCTGCGGGCCAGGCGCGCCAGTCGCCCCCCACGCCCCGAGGTGTGCGTCGCGGCGTGCGGGCCCGCGGCGGGGCGAACTCGTCATCGAGGTCGGCCCCCGCCTACATTGAGGGGGTGATCGTCGTCGACGCGGCCTCGACGGTGCCGCCGTACGAGCAGCTGCGCGCCCACTTCGCGACCCGGATTCGCGAGCACACCCTGGCGGTGGGTGAGCGCCTGCCGACCATCCGTAGCCTGGCCGCGGAGCTGGGCCTGGCGGTCAACACGGTGGCCCGCGCCTACCGCGAACTCGAGGACGCCGGCCTGATCGAGACCCGGGGCCGGGCCGGCTCCTTCGTCTCGGCCGCCGGCTCGCAGGCCCTCGAACGGGTGCGCCGGGCCGCCGCCGACTACGCGGCGGTGGCCTCCGCCGCCGGCCTGCCCCCGGCCGAGGCCCTGAAGATCGTCGAGGTCGCCCTGCGCCCGTTGTAGCCGCGCAGGAGCGGGCGCTCATCTGCGGGTCAAGGGGCCCGCCGAAGCCGGCCGGCGAGCCGGCGATGGTCGGGCGATGCCGCTACAGGCGGGTGCGCTGCGGAGGGCCGCGGAGCGACGGGGGCGGGGGGGAGACGGGGACGGCGCCG
>NZ_JBFAZW010000126.1:0-28747 GCF_040682015.1 Dactylosporangium sp. NPDC051485 | reverse complement strand
GACAGCCGATGATGAGAGCGATCCCGTCGGCCACCTCGACCCAACCTGGCCGGGTTGAGGTCGTAGATCAAATTCTATAAGTAGCCGATGTGCGGACGGCGCTTATGTCAACGGCGAAGCCAATCTTGGATGAGTGGCTTCGCGTCGGTGAGGCTACTGACGACGTGATGGGCGTGGGCCAATTCATCGGCGGAATGGGTGGTGGTCAGCCCGATCACGGTCATCGCTGCAGTCCGGGCCGCTTCAACTCCAGCGGGAGCGTCCTCGATGACCAAGCACCGCTCCGTCGGTGTCCGGAGAAGTTCGGCTGCGAGGAGGTAGCCCTCAGGGTGGGGTTTGCCGCGCGTGACGTGGGTGCTGTCCACCAGAACTGGAGGATCGGGTAGCCCGCCGGCGTGGAGCCGCTGCCGGACAGTCTGGGCTCGGCCAGAGGTGACCACGCCCCACCGTTCAGCGTGAAGAACGTGCAGGACCGCTGCGGCATCAGGGTAGACCGGGAACGCGTCGCCTTCCTCGGCCATGAAATCACGTACGAGTCGGTATTCAGCTTCGGCGTCAAGGCTGGCAGCGACGACGGCGATGGTGTCGACCGGCCGGCGGCCGTGAGTGTGAGACCAGACGATCGTTGGGTCCAAGCCTCGGTACAAGGCCCAGCGAGTCCATATCCGCCGGTATGCGGCGTAGGAATCGATCAGCACGCCGTCGACGTCGAACAGCACGGCAGCGCCTTGCGCGGCTCCGTTGGCGTGGTGGCTGTCTGTGTGTACTTGTCCGCTCATCGCATTCGGCGGCATCTGGACGCCCATCCACTGATCATCCCTTACGCGACCGAGGCGCACTGATCTGCCGCATATCGCTCGCTACACAGCGTGACGGCGACGATCGGTCGTCCGCGTTCGGAACTGCCGAGGACAGCGCATCCACACGGTGATCTTGCAGGGGCCGCACCCTCCACGGCCCGCATGCCGACCCGACTCCGACCGGCAGGCGTTTCCGCGGAGGTCAGCCCTGTGCGCAGCGGTGCAGGGCGGTCCTTGCGGGAACCGAAACCGGGCTTGCGGGCAGTCATCAGTATGTTGCCCATCATGGCCAGGTCACAGCCGAGCCCGTTCGACGTGGCCGGCCTCTTTGACGAGTACGCGGCGGAGTTGCGCCAGTACTGCGCCAGCCGGATCGGACCGACGATCGCCGACGACATCGTGGCCCAGACCTTCCTGATCGTGTACGAGCGCCGGCATAGGCTGGAGTCCCGGCCGCCCCGGGCCTGGTTGTACGGCATCGCCACGAATCTGCTGCGCCGGCATCGTCGCACCGAGGTTCGGGGACTACGGGCACTGGCCCGGACCGGGCACGACCCGTACACCCTCGATATTGCCGATTCGGCGGTGGCCCGGGTCGACGCGACCGCGCTGAACCGTCGGCTCGCGACGGTGCTCGCCGCCCTGCCGGCCCGGCAGCGCGATGTGCTGCTGCTGTACGCCGTCGCCGAGCTCGACTACGCCGAGATCGCCGCCTCACTCGACATCCCGCCAGGCTCGGTCCGCTCTGCCCTGCACCGCGCTCGGGCGAAGGTTCGCGCCGCCATCGGCGATCAGATTCCCGGCGCCGAGCGCGCTACAGGAGGAGCCCAGTGAACGACCAGAGTATCGATCAGGACGTTGACCTGCGCGTGGTGCGCGAGTTCAGTCAGGCCCGGACCCGCATCTCGGCGCAGCCGTTGACGGTCATCCGGCAGAGCGTGCTGGCCGCCACCGTGCGTCGGACGGGCAACCCGGCGCCGCGAACCCGGCTCGCGCCGCGGTGGACCATCCCACACGCCGCGGCTGCGGTCGCACTCGCGGTCGTGGCCGGCGCCGGCCTGGTGGCCGTCTGGCGCGGCTCGGCCCCCCAGGTCGCGGCACCCGACAAACCGTCCTCGGTGCTGGTGTACGGCCAGCAGCTCGATGTGCCGGCCGTCTTCGCTGAGATGGAGCGGGCAGCCGCCCGGGCCACGCCAATCGTCCTGCCGCCGGGCGCGCTGATCTACCAGCGCATCGACGCAAGCCTCAGCCTCGGCGGGCCGGGTGAGCCGCTGCAAGCCGAGCTGCATGAGGTGTGGTTCGACCCGCAGGGCATGATCACCGTGAAGGAACGCCGGGACGGCACGGACGACGCCGGCCCCAAGGGCGAGACCCAGGCCGAGCTGACAGCTGATCAACGGGACAGCTTCGCGAAGAACGGCCCCGGGTTCGTCTACCCCACACCCGCCTGGCTGACTGGCCTGCCCACCGACCCCGACGCTCTGCTCGCCCAGATCCGAGCGTCGGCTCCGCCAGCCTGGAGCGCTGACGATGCGATGCTGCTCGCGACCTACATCGATCTGCTGTCCAAGCTGGACCTGTTGCTCTCGCCGGCCCATCGGATCGCCCTCTACCGGCTGATCGCCCGGATCGGCGGCCTGACGGCCAACGAGGCCACCGTCGATGGCCTGCGGCTCTACGCCGTCCGGCACAGCGACCTCAACCAGGGCAAGGAACTCCTGCTCGACCCGCAGTCCGGGCGGCTGGTCGGCCTCGTCGAACTGAGCCTGAACCGGTTCGCACCCACCCCCCGGCCCGGGGCGAGCCAGCAGCCGGCGCCGGTGGATCCCGTACCGACCATCAACCGCCAGGAACTCTGGCAGTTCAGCACCACGACACTCAGTCCGGCCACCCCGAACTGAGGTCCGCTCAGCCGTGACCCTGAGATGTCCATGATCGGTCCGATGACCGGCTGCTTGGCCGATCGTCAGATGGCGCACACTGAATCCATGGAATCTCCGGGTTCGTTCCTCGCCGATCCGCCGCTCAGTGCGGAGGTGGCTGCCGAATACGAGGCTGATGTCACCGCGGACGGGTACGTCAACAACCTGACTCGGGCCTGGTGCTGGCGCCCAGACGTACTGACGGCGTTTCAGGCGCTGCGCCAGGATCTCCTTGCCGGGTCGGGCCTGTCAGACCGGGAAGCCGCCGTGATGGTGGTCGCGACCGCCGCCGCTCGCGGCGACGCCTACTGTGCGCTGGCCTGGGGTTCGAGGCTGGCCGAACTTAGTGACGAGGCGACCGCCGCGGGCGTGCTGCACGGCTTAGACGGTGGGCTGTCCGAGCGGGAGGCGGCACTGGCCAGCTGGTCTCGTCGGGTCGTTCAGGATCCGAACGCCACGACCGACGCCGACGTTGACCGCTTGCGCGACGCGGGTCTCAACGACCTGGAGATCTTCGAGGCGACGACCTACATCGCGTTGCGGTTGGCGTTCTCCACAGTCAACGACGCGCTGGGAGCACGGCCGGATCAGCAACTCGCTGAGAAGGCCCCTCGGCTCGTCCGCGAAGCCGTCGACTTCGGTCGACCGGCCTAAGCTTACGCGTCGTTTCCGGCTCGCCGGCCGCGTCGTGGGCCTCCTGTGCAAAGCGAGCCCAGCGATCAAGATGACCTCCGGGCAGGCCCGCGCTGGCCGATAGCGCTGGCTGGTAGTGGCTTCCGTCAACAGGCGGCGTTGCCGATGAGCGTGCATGTGGACAGGGCTCGTCATACGGGGCAGCCTGGTGTTACTCCTTGCCGAGGCGTGGGCGGACGGCCGTAGTCTGTGGAGATCATCCCGGCTGGAGGCGAGGGTTCGATGGGCGCGAAGTCCGCACTGCTGGGCGTTCACCGATGGCGACCTTCGCCCGGCCCTGCGGGGCGCGGTCCGGTCGGATCCGGCGCAGGTCGTCGATCTCGTGCGCAAGCTGCACCCCGGCTACGAGGTGGCGGCGATCAGCGACGGCTCGCTCGGTGACGATGCCTACCCGCCAGGCGATACGAGTTACGCGACCGTCTTGGCCGGTGCCGAGCTGTTCTGCAACCAACGGCTGATCTGCGACCGCCCGTCGCAGCTGCCGGACCGCCTGCTCCGAGCTGGTGTCCTACGCGGTGGTCCGCGCCTACGTCGCGGACCGCAAGCCGAAGATCCGGGCCGAGGCCGGCCGGGGACCGGTCCGACGTGTTCGTGCCGCAGACGCACCGGCCGGGCGTCGGTTGCCCGGCGGAGATTTGATCCTGCATTCTTGCGAGCAACTCTTCCATGATCCGCTCAGCATTCGAGCGACTCAAATTCGGCGCAACGGTAATCGGCCGACATGCCGGTCCTGTATGACTGGCGGCTGCGCGAGTGCGACTTCGGAACGCGCGACGGCTCGCCGGCGGCCACCTATAGAGCGGTCGGAGGCGCGCTTAAGGCCGCCGCCAAAAAGGTGATCGCCCACCGCTTGGCTGCCTCGCCCACCACGGGCGCTTGTCGGTTGTAGACCTCGACCCGATCCACGGCCGTCACAGCGAGGATTCCCCGGATCCGGAACCACAGTTCGTCCTCGGAAAGGCTGGGCAGCGCCCGCGCGAACGCCGCCAGGTAGCGATCGCGGATCGTGTCCTCGGCTGGCCCGGTCCAGGCGCGCACCTCCTCGGCCGGGTCGCTGAGGATCGTCACGATCAGCCGGGACGTGCGGGCGCCGCTCTCGTCGCCGCCCGGCATTCCGTCGAACAGCGGCCCCGCGAACGCCTCCACCAACTCGACGACCGACGGGTCCGAGGTCCGGGCGGCCAGCCGGTCGAGCCCCGCGCTCTGTGCGGCGTTGATCGGTTCGACCACGCGGCGGGCGACCGCCGCCAGGAGTTCCGCCTTCGAGCCGAAGTGATACCCGACGGCGGCCAGGTTGGCCCCCGCGAGGTCGGTGACCGCGCGGACCGAGGTGCCGCGATAGCCGCGCTCGGCGAAGAGCCGTTCGGCCGCGTCGAGGATCTGGGTGCGGGTATCGGTCGGCGCCATGCGTGCGTATTCTACATACGTTTGATTCAAACGAACGTATGAATGAGGGAGAAGCCGCCATGAAACTGCTCGTGTACGGCGCCGGGGTCAACGGCAGCCTGCTCGCCGTCCGCCTGCACGAGGCCGGGCACGACGTCTCGCTCCTCGCGCGGGGCGAGCGCCTGTCCGCCCTCCGCCACCACGGCGTGCAACTGGCCGAGGGCAACAGCCCGACAGTCCGGCAGGTCCCGGTGCCGGCGGTCGAGCACCCGGACGACCGGTACGACCTGATCACCGTCCTCGTCCGTACCCATCAGGTCGACGTGGTGCTGGAGTCACTCGCCGGCGTCCGCGGCGACGTGCTGTTCCTGCTCGCCTGGGCGGCGGGCGCCCAACCGCTGGGCGCGGCGATCGGCTCCGAGCGGCTACTGCTCGGCTTCCCGGCGTACGGCGGCACGATGGACGGCGACGTGGTCCGCTACCGCCCGCCCAGCCGCACGACCCGCCTGACCCCGATGCCGATCGGTGAACCCGACGGCCGAACCACCCCTCGGCTGGAAGGGATCGTGCGAGAGTTCCGCACCGCCGGGATCAACGCCAAGTCGCAGCCGCAGATGGATGCCTGGCTCAAGACGCACGCCGCCGTCACAGTGCCGCTCGGCCAGGCGGTCCACGCCGCGGGCGGCCCGCGCGCGCTGGCCGACAACCCGGACGCGATCCGCCACATGATCCGCCTCATCCGGCAGAACCTGGCCACCATGCCGACGCCACTAGTCCCGCGCGGCTTCGGCGCGCTTCGAGCTATCCCCGACGCCCTGCTCGTGCCCGTCCTGCGGCGCTTCCTGCGCAGCCCGACGGCCGAACACAGCGGCCTCAGCAACGCCTCCCCCGCAGAGACCGCCGAACTGGAGCGGTTGGCCGAACAGCTGCGTACCCATGTGACGGCCCGCTAGCGGGACAGGCACCGAACGTTCCGGGTCAAGCCGGAATTGCTTGACGATCTTGGCGTCCTCTACTAGCCGCGATCCGGGCGCCAGCCCGCGTTCACCGAATACTCACCGTTAGTGGCGGACGTGGGGTCGCCGGACCGCCCGCCGTCGCAGCGTCCCAAGTGCGCGTGCCCCCGACCTTTGCGCACCGACATCCGCGCCAAGCTCATCACCATCGCCAGGGACAACCTCGACAAACTCGGCCCGGAAATGGTGTACAGCTACACCTCGCACGCCACCTGACCCACAACCAGCGTGGCCCCAGCAGCGACGAGCGAGGCACAACGACGGTTTACGATCCGGCGATGAACCCGACGCCGTCAGCTCACGCCATCAGTCAGTACGCGACCACGACCGGCAACCTGACCGCCCGCATCGCGCTGCACGCCTATGGCACGAACCCGCAGGATTGGTTCTCCTGGCTGGACACGCGGCTTCCCCTCGCCGGCGATGTCCTCGAAGTTGGTGCCGGCACCGGCAAGCTGTGGACCCACGTCGACCACGTCAGCCGCCGGCTCAGCCTCACCCTGACCGACTTCTCGCCCGCCATGTGTGAACAACTGCGCACGATCCCCGGCGCAAAGGTCCAGCAATGCGACGCGACCGACCTGCCGTTCCCCGACGCCAGTTTCGACACCGTCATCGCCAATCACATGCTCTACCATCTCGACGACCCCGCCGCCGCCCTCCGCGAGTTCGCCCGGGTGCTCCGCCCCGGCGGGCGGCTCGCCATCGCCACCAACGGCAGCGACCACCTCGACGAACTCAACGCCATCGGACCCGCCATCGGCCGCCCAGAACTCGCGCTCGCCGCCACCCAGAACGACTTCACCGCTGAAACCGGGCCCACCTACGTGGACCGCTACTTCACCGCCGTCACCGTCGAGCGCTACCCCTGCGACCTCAACATCCCCACCGCCGAGCCGATCCTCGCCTACCTCGGCAGCATGGCCGACGAACCACTCACGCCGCCACAACGATCAGCCGCCCAAGACCTCGTCCAGGCCCACATCGACGCCAACGGAACCTACCGCATCCGCAAGCACACCGTGCTGATCACCGCCTCTCGCTGAGCACCCAGAACGGCCCCGGCGACAAGCCAGCCGCTCGCCACAAGACCGACCACCTCCGTCAACGCCGTACGGCGGCCGTATCGTTTGGTCAGGCCCTCGGCCTGTAGGCATGCACGCATCCTGCGCTGAGTGTCCGTAAGGATCATCGGTCCAAAGCACGGTTCACCGGCGCCGCGGACCGATCCGGGCCCTGCCCGTCCAGACGGCCGCCGCCATCGGTGTCGGCGGCTTCCTGGTGGTCGTCGGCAGCTGGCTCTCCACACTGGACAACCAGCACGGGTTCACCGCGGTGACCGTGCTGGACACGCTGGGTTGGCTCGCCGCCGTGGTGGCCGGCCTGGCTTTGCAGGCCAACGACGCACGGCCGGGCTCCGGCGCCGCCCCGGCTACCTCGTCCTGGCCGCAGGCAAACCAGGCCCGGTGAGCGTATCCGGCTGCGGTACCGGCCGGGCGCCGCCTGGCCAGGGCGGTCGACCAAGCCCGGCATGGCGACCGTACTGCGACACAGGCCTTAGCTCGGCCGGCGTTGGATCCGCCAGAATCCGAAGGCCGCCAGCAGCCTGGCCAGGAGCAGGTAGAAGGCCGACTCCAGCCACTGGAAGGACCAGTACCGGCTGGTGGGTTGGTAGTCGATGTCCACGTGCACGTTCTGGTTCGCCAGGCACACCGCGATGTCGCCGTACGGTCCTTCGGTCGAGCCGGCCTTCGGCGCGTTGCTGAAGCACTCGTCGAAGATCTTTCTGTCGAGTGGCTCGCCCTTCGCGGTGAGCAGTTCGCTCACGTCGGTGATCCAGGCGCCCGGCACGCTCAGGCCCTTCACCACTGGAGCGCCGGTGATGCTGCCGAGACTGCGGGCCTGGTTGATGGCATGAGCGCTCATCGGCATGGTGAGGTGCTCCGCCGGCAGGAAGTGCGGCCGGACCAGGTTGGGCACCAGGAACTGGAACATGACGAAGGTCAGGATGGTCAGCGCCATCGCGGGCACGGTACGCCGCATCAGCAGCCCGATCAGCGTCCCGAGCACGGAGGCGAACGCCGCATACCCCACCGGCGCGATGTTGCGGGAGCCGAACAGGATCGTGCTGAGTCGATTGTCGGCGACCTGGTCGACCGGGCTCGTCGCCCAGGTCAGCAGCGCGCTCGCCGCGCCGGTCACCGCCATGCTGGCCAGCCCGACCACCGCCAGCTTGACCGCCAGCCAGCGGCGCCGGGTCACGCTCTGGTTCCAGACCAGCCGCTGGGTGCCGGTCTCCAGTTCGCGGGCGATCAACGGCGCGCCCCAGAACACGCCCAGCACGGCGGGGATGAGCGCCAGCAGCAGGGCAAGCAAGAGCAGCCGGGTGCGGTAGTCGTCCTGGAACTGGCTCATCGCGTCCAGGCACCTGTCGGCTGCCACGCACCGGGACCGATAACGGCCGTACGCCTGCCGGATGTCCAGGCCGGTGAACACGAGATAGGCCGCCAGCGGGGCCAGGGCGATGACGCCGACGAGCGCCTGGGTGCGGAACTGCCGCCAACTCATCCAGATCATCGCGGCACCCCGACCCAGGAAAACGGGCAGGACTCTGCAAGAGGCATGAGCACATCCTGGAGAGGCAGTCGGCGGCCAGCATCGATCCAAAGCACGGTTCGCCGTCCCTGACACCGTACTTTTGACCGGTTCGGCCGACCCGCGGGGTCAGCCGGTGGACGGGCGGCGGCGCGACCACAGCCAGCCCCCGCCGACCGCGAGCAGCACCACCGCCGCGCCGGCGATCCACCACGCCGCCGACGACGAATCCTGGCCGTCCGAGACCGGCTTGGCATCCACCGGGCTCGCGGTCGCGGCGGCGGCCGGCGCGGTGGTGACGGCCTCGGACGGGCTCGCCGACGGCGACGGCGCCGCGCTGGCCGGCGCGACGATCGCGCTGGTGAACCCGAACGTGCCCGACATCGGGTCGCCGTCCGCGGCGGCCGACTTCCACTGCACGGTGATGGCCCCCTGCGGCAGCGGCTTCACGGCCTGCAGCACGTTCTTGTCCACCACCCGGGCCGCCCCGTCGGCGTAGTTCGCGCCGTCGGGGCCGGTGACGGTGACGGCGGTCTTGTTCGCCTTGACCATCTCGTTGAAGGTCAGGGTGATCGTGACGACGGGCGTGGTGACCGTCGAGTCCTTCGCCGGGTCGGTGCGCAGCAGCGTCGAGTGCGCCCACGCCGGCGCCGCCGGCCCGCCCACCAGCGCCGCGGCCGCCACCAGCGCCGCACATCCGGCCGCCAGCAGCCGCCCGGTCCGTCCACTCATCCCGTCAACCCCGATCCGCCGTCGCCTCGGCGCGCTCGCGCCCGGAGGGTGGGTCGCTCGCCGGGGCGGCAAAGTTCCCGCCCTCACCGGTGCCAACCAGAAACCTGGCGGAACGGGCCGCGGTCGGCTTCACGGGGCGGCCAGCGCCTCGACCGGCCTGGGCCTGGCCATCGTCCGCTCGATCGTGCGCGCCCACGCCGGCGCCGTGACGGCCGTCCCCCTCGACGAGGGCGGCCTGTCCGTCACCGTCACCCTGCCGCGAGCCGGCGACGGCCTGCCCTCATAGTTCGGGCAGGCGGTCCAGCCGGGCCGGACCCGCGCCGTGGTCGAGGAAGTACATGTACAGCCGCAGGTCCCTCGCCAGGCCGCGCTGGATGTACGCCCGGTAGTCCAGCAGCCCGGCGACCGCCTCGCGATCCTCCTCCCCGAAGTAGATCCACCGCCGCTGCGCCGCGCTGATCCACTCGAGCACCCGGCCGCGGTCGCGCCACCATTCCCGCACGAGCGCGTGCGTCCAGTGCGCGTTGCCGTCACGGGCCCAGCCAGACCACGGGTCGGCCTGCATGCCGAGCAGGACGACCTTCAGCTCCGCTACGTCGGCGGGCTGCCGGTACAGGAACTCCGCGCAGTCCTCGTCGTCCTCGTCGCTGTAGAGGAAGTGCCGGGTCGAGTACTTCCGGCCCATCAAGCAGGTGTCCGTCATGGCCCCGTAGAACGGCCCCGGCACGTTGCGCCAGTTCCGCTCCTCCCACTTGCCCTGGAAGACGGCTTCGGGAAAGGGCCGGATACTGCTTCCATCGACGGGGAAGACGGCATCCACCTCGGGAACGGGGTCCCAGTAGACGAGGCCCATCACCCCGCCCCGCTCGGGCGGATTCCGGCGCGCGCGTCTTCCACGCCACCACCCTAACCGCCCGATCTCGCCCCTCCGCTCACCGTGTCACCGGCGCGGCGCCCCGCTGCGCAAACACCTGCGCGGACCTTTAGGGGGCCGGCATCCACTTTGGCTGGTCCGAGCCAGCACCGGACGTTGTGCAGACATAGCGCTTTCCGGTACTCGAGTATCCGTACTCGCCCTTGTCCTTCTTCTTGCAGAAGGCACCCGGAGTCACGCCCTGATGGGCGCCACTGCCAGAACTCCCGGTGGTGATGCGCCCATCGGCCTTCACGTCGGTGTAGACGATGATCTTTTGGCCGACCACGAGGGGCTGGCCCGCCGCTGGGGCAGTGCGGGTCACGACGTGATCACCGTGGTAGTACCCGTCTGGCGGGGTGTGCTCGGTCGCCTCCTCGAACAGCGCGGCGGGAAAGCCAATCCCGTAGTGCCATTTCTGGCCGGTCATGTCCGGCATCGTCGGGTTGCCCTGGAAAAAGTCCCAAACCTCTGGGTCCACGACGTTGAACTTGACCGCGCCAGTGACCGGCTCGCCGGCTGCCGGCGAAGTGCTGACCACTCGATCGCGATCGCTCGGGTAGCCGTAAAGGTCCGTGGTTTCGATTCCGTTCTTGTGAGACAACATCAGCGTGGCGGCGGCCTTCGCTGACTTCAGGTCCTTCCCGATGTAGTTCGGCATCGTCAGCGTCGTACCACCCGGTGCTACCGGGTCGGTGAACTTCACCACCCTGAAGCGCACCTGTCGGCCCGCATAGCCGTTTGCATACAGGTCGACGCAAGCGCCGGCATCAGGCGTTTGGGCTACGATCCGCCAGTTATTCCTGTCAAAGACATGCCGGCCCTGCCCGGTCGCGTCGGTCCCGTCCCCCATCGTGAGCTTGGTGGCTTGCAGGGCCGTGTTTGCCTCCGTCAGGCTTAACCCCACCATGTCAGGCACCTGCACCGAATTGCCGGCGCAGCCGTCTGCGCGACCGGCAGGGTCGGACTTATGGCCACACGCCGCAATGGCTACGACCGCCGCGACAACGCCGACTCCTACGAGAACTTTCCTGGCGCCCATCAGTAATCCTGGCCTTCTGATGCGGTCTCGACGGCGCAGCCGCCTAATCGGTAATGAAACAAATTCGGCGCATCTTATCCCAGCTCGGCCGTCCGCAATGCGCGCCTCGTCCCGCACTGAGCCAGAGTCGGTTAGCCCGGGAAAGCGGTCAGGGCCCCGGCATTGTTGTTTCTGTCTGGTTTGGTGATGATTTGCTGTAGATCTTGAACGTGGGGTTAATCGATGCCGCGTCGACGTGTCGCCGTGACATTTGAGTCATTTTTCATCGTGGGTAGCGGTTGGTTTCGATGTGGTGCAGGACGGTGATGGCCTGCACGATGGCGGTGGCGCGGCGTGGGCAGCAGCGCAGCTTGGTCAGGATCTTCCAGCTCTTGAGCGTGGCTACGGCGCGTTCGCCGATGCTGCGGACGCGGGCATGGGTGCGGTTGACGGCACCGAGGATGGCGCAGGCCAGCCGGGCGGCGCGGCGCGCCGCTGCGGCGACGTCGTCGGCCTGGGCGGTGAGCAGGCTGATGCCTTCTCAGACGTAGCGCCAGGCGATGCTGGTGCCGATGGCGAAGCCGGCGGCCAGCCGGGCGTAGGTGTCGCCGTTACGCAGGTGGGCCGGGAGCAGCAGTGCCTGGTCGCTTGACTCCAGGTGGTCCCATCGCGGGCAGGCGGGGCCGGAGCGTGTCGGGACGGGCTACGACGGTGGCGCCGCAGTAGCTCACTTCGGGGTCGTGGGCGAGTCCAGCCAGGTGTTGATCAGGGCGGTGAAGTCCTTGCCCGTGTGCTGGTTGACGAAGGCGATGAAGGAGGCGCGGTCCTGGGCGGTGCCGCGGTTGGCCTTGGCCCAGTCGGCGCCCAGGGAGAAGAACGCGGCGTCGCCGATCTGCTTGTGGATCTGGTGCAGCATGAGGGCCGGGCAGATGTACACGTTGGACTCGGCGAAGCTGTCGGCGCGCGGCTTGCCGGGCGGGCCGAGCTGCTTGCGCAGGCGGGCGTCGACGCCGCGGGCCCAGGACTCCCACTGCTGCGCGGTGACCTTGTCGCGCTCGTTGGTGTAGAGGAACTGGGTGTACTGCGCCCAGCCCTCGTTGAGCCAGAGGTCGTTCCAGCTCGTCGGGGAGACCGCGTCGCCGAACCACTGATGGGCGTACTCGTGCAGCAGGTCGGCGTCGAAGCCGGTCTTGAAGTCGGCGTCGCTGCCGTAGGTGGGCAGGCCCATGGTGATCATCTGCTGGGTCTCCATGCCCGAGGCGGACGGGACCATGAGCACGCCGGCGCTGTCGAACGGATAGGGGCCGAAGCGCTGCTCCAGCCAGGCGAGGTACTGCGGCGACTTGCGCAGGTACGGCAGCGCCTTGTCGTCGGCCCCCGCGCGGTACCACAGGGTGATCGGGGTGCCGCGCGGCCCGGCCGCCGTCTCCTGCTGGTACTTGCCCACGGCCAGCGTGGTCAGGTAGCTCGCCACCGGCACCGTGGTGCTGTAGGTGAACGTGTTGCCCTCGTGGCCCTTCGACGTGCCGCCGGCGATCGCCGACCAGCCCGCGGGCACGGTGACCGCGATGTCGTACAGCGCCTTGTCCGACGGCTGGTCGTTGACCGGATACCAGGTCGACGCCCCGTAGGGCTCCTGCATCGTCCACAGCCCGCCGTCGGCGGTGACGGTCAGGCCGAGCGGCTCGACGTCGTTGCGGTGCGACGGCATCGGCACCGTGGCCGGCGTGCCGTGGTACTTCACCACCAGCTCGGCATCGGCGTCCTTGGCCACGGCCCCGGCCACGGTCAGCTTGGTCCCGTCGACCGTCCCGGTGGCCGCCGCCCCGTTGAGCTGGACCCCGTCGATCGCGTAGGCCTTGGAGAAGTCGAGCTTGACCTCGGTGAGGTCGGCCGCGGCCCGCAGCTGGATCGTGGCCGTGCCGGTCAGCGTCTTCGTCTCGGGCGCCCAGGCCAGCTCGAGGCCGTAGTGCAGCACGTCGACGGCCGGGTTGCCGTAGCCGGGGTACACCGGGTCGGCCACCGGCGTCGACTTGCCGGCCGACCACTGTGCGTAGTCGGGCCCGGACGGGACGGCGCTCGGCGCGGCACTGGAGGCGGCCCCGCTCGCGGCGGGTTTGGGCGAGTCGCCGGTGCACGCCCCGGCGAACAGGACGGCGCAGACGGTGAGCGGGGCGAGCCAGCGACGATGCACGTGAGGAAGCTACGACATCCGGCCGCCGCGCGGTGTCCCCGGAGGCCCGAGGGTGGCGAAGGCCGCACCGGTCAGTGACGTTGCGTGACGAAACGGCGACGAAGAGGGCATGACATGATCGCCGGATGGACAGCACGCCGTACCTGACGGTCGACGCCGAGGTACTGGATCGCAACCTCAGCGACGCCGCGGACGCCGCCGCGGCGAGAGGCCTCGCCCTGCGGCCGCACGCCAAGTCGCACAAGTGCGTCGAGATCGCCCGCCGCCAGCTCGAGCTCGGGGCGGCCGGGCTGACCGTGGCCACCGTCACCGAGGCCGAGGTGTTCGCCGCCGCCGGCTGCGCCGACCTGTTCATCGCCTACCCGGTGTGGGCCACCCCGGCGCGCGCGGGCCGCCTGCGGGCGCTCGCCGAGCGGGCCACGGTCCGGGTCGGCGTCGACTCGGCCGAGGCGGCAGCGCTGCTGGCCGGCACCGGGGTCGAGGTCGTCGTCGAGATCGACAGCGGGCACCACCGCAGCGGCGTGCACCCGGCCGGGGCCGGCGAGCTGGCCGCGGCCGCGGCACGGCTGGGCCTGACGGTGGCGGGCGTCTTCACCTTTCCCGGCCACGGCTACGGGCCCGGCCGCCAGGCGCGGGCCGTCGCCGACGAGGCCGCCGCGATCCGCACCGCCGCCGGGGCGATGCGGGCCGCGGGCGTCGAGCCGGGCGTCCGCAGCGGCGGCTCGACCCCGACGGCGTCCACATCGGACAGTGCCGCGCTGACCGAGATCCGGCCCGGCGTGTACGCGCTCAACGACGCCCAGCAGGTCGAGCTCGGCACCTGCGGCTGGGGGGACGTCGCCCTGACCGTCGCCGCGACCGTGGTCAGCGTGGCCGGGGACCACCTGATCCTCGACGCCGGCAGCAAGGTCCTCGGCGCCGACCAGCCCGCCTGGGTGACCGGCGGCGGGCGGCTCCCCGATCATCCGGACGCCCGCATCACCGCCCTGTCCGAGCACCACGCCACGGTCGTGTTCCCGCCGCGGGCCCCGAGACCGGCCCACGGCGAGATCGTGCGGGTCGCCCCGAACCACCTGTGCGCGGCCGTCAACCTGGCCGACGAGCTCACCGTCGTACGCAACGGCGTCGAGATCGACCGCTGGAGGGTCGCGGCGCGGGGCACCAACACGTGAAAGGGCCGCCCCCGGAAAGCCGGAGGGCGGCCCTGGACCACGGTTACGCGACGGGCTTCCAGGGACCGTACTGGTCACCGGGGGCCTGGTTGCGGGTCCACCACTGGGCGACGTACTTCTTGTCCTGGTAGAGGACCACGTCGCCGGCATTGAAGATGCGCGACGCCGTCCACAGGGCGGTGCCGTCCGGGGCGGTCGCGATCTCCTGCCACGGGCCGTACGGGTCGCCCGGCGTCTGGTTCTGGGTCCACCACGAGGCGAGGTACGTCTTGCCGTTGTAGGTGACCTTGTCGTTGGCGTTGTAGGCCTTCGACCTGTCCCAGGCCGGGAAGGCCGGGCTCACGGGCGGGTTCAGGCCGACCACGACCGGGTCGTGGTCCGACGCGGAGAACGGGTCGGTGCCGTCGAACAGCAGCGTGGCGTTGTAGTTGTAGCGGCTGTAGCCGAAGGCGATCGCCTCCTGGGCGTTGATCTCCCACACGTCCGCGCCGGTGACGAGGTCGCGGGCGGCCGCGTTGGCCAGGACGTGGTCGAGCGAGCCCTGCAGGCCGTTGTAGGCGTACGTCGTCTCGCCCGGGTCCAGCGCGGAGCCCAGGTCGGTGTACCCGGCACCGTAGAGGACCTGCATCGGGTCCTCCTGGGTGTAGGAGTTGAAGTCACCGGCCAGGAAGATGCGGTTGGTGCCGATGGCCGCGGCCGCCTGGTCGGCGAACGCCGTGGTGTCCTGGGCCTCGTGGACCCGGGTCGCGTTGAAGGAGCCCTGGTCGACGGCCGGGGACGAGGTGTCCTCGGCGTCGCCCGGGTAGAGCGCCGTGCCGCTGCCCTTGGACTTCCAGTGGTTGGCCACGACCAGGAACGCGTCGGCGTCGGTGGCGCCGGCCTTCTTGAAGCCCTGCGCGAGGGGCTCGCGGGCGATCGAGAAGGACTGGCCGGGGCCGGAGGCGCTGGTGAGGATCACCGAGGAGCCGACGAGCGCGACGTCGGCCGGCTTGTAGATGAACGCGGTGCGGATCACGTCCTCGTCGGCCAGCGCCGGCCGCTTGTCGGCGGACGGGGACGGCACGAAGGCCCACACGTTCGCGCCGGCCGCGGCGTTGAGCGCGTCGACGAGGTGGGCCAGCGCGGCGTCGCGGGTCTCGCCGAACTTGGCCGAGTTCTCGACCTCCTCCAGCGACACGATGCTGGCGCCGAGCCGGTTGATGCCGGTGACGATCTTCGCCTGCTGCCGCTGGAAGCTGGCGTCGGTGGCGGCGCCGCGCGGGCCGGCCTCCTTGTTCGGGCCGGTGCAGGTCTTGTCGGCGATGTGGGCCCGCCCGGTCGTCGTAGTACGTGCAGGTGCCGAGGCCCTTGGCGACGTACGCCTCGCCGGTGAGCGGGAAGTAGTTCTGGACGTTGAAGGTGGCCAGGCGGACGGTCCCGCCGACGTTGGCCGGCTGCTGGTTGGCGGTGCGGGTGTCGCTGAACGTGGCGACCGCGGCGCCGTCGTCGGTGACCTGGTGGTTCGGCTGGAAGTTCCAGAGCGCGAAGCGGTACTCGAGGATCACCGGCTGGTGGAAGGTGACCTTCGACCCGACGCGCACCGGGTTGGACGGCGTGAGCCAGGGCAGCGGCGTGCCGGTGTTGGCGGCGCCGCTGTAGTTGACGCTCGCACCGTCGTCGAGGGTGATCATGCGGGCGGCGTTGTCGGCCACGACGGCCTGGGCCTCGGGGCTGCCCGCCTTCCCGGCGTCGGTGGGCTGGCGCAGCGGCGCGTCGCCGGCGGCCAGGGTGAACGAGCCGTACCAGTTGGCGTCGTAGTTGTCCGACACGGTGAAGGAGCCCTGCGGCGCGATCAGCTCGCCCTCGTGCGCCTCCTTCTGGGCGTCGGTGGTGAGCTCGGACCACGGGATGACGCCGGGTTTCACCGCCGGCAGCGGGGTGGCGAGCTTGGTCACCGACGGGAAGGTGATCTCGGTTTCGCCCTGGAACTCCGCGACGGTACCGGTGACCCGCACGCTGTCGCCGACGGTGACCTGACCGGCCGAGGCGGAGCCGTAGACGAACACGGCGTCGGAGGCGCCCGGGGTGGCGTCCTCGGCCGGGGTGCCGCCCGCGCCGCCGGTCTGCAGGAAGAAGCCGCTGAACCCGCCGGTGGCGTAGACGGCGGTCACCACGCCCTCGGTGGTGACGTTCCTGCCGGCCAGCGGCGAGGTGTCGGTGTTGGTGCCCTGGATCGCCGCGATCGGGGTAACCGTCGTCGGCTCGGTGACGGCGTTGACGTAGGCCTCACTGATGACCAGGCCGGTGCCGGCCGGGTTCGCGGCGGCCGGCCCGGCCAGCAACGGCAGGGTGGCACCGGCTGCGCACACGGATAACAGGACGAGCAATCCACGCCGGACGATCACACGGGACATAGATCCGGACCTCCAGATGGTCACGAAACGGCTCCGGTAACCTACGGGCGCCGAACGCCCCGGCTCCTGCCGGTGGGCGGACGAGGGCTGAACGGCGTGTGACACCCTAAGTCACGTTCACCGGTATCGCTTCCGGTAAGTCCGATCATTCGCCGATGGTGCTCGATTCGATCAAAGTCGTTGCATCACGGCCCTGCCTCCCCACCCGGCCGCGGCGCCGCAATACGCTGGCCACCGCGTCGGAGGACGTGCGCGAGGTGCTGGGGCGTCCGATCCGGCGGTCCCCGATCGTCGGTCGGGTATGACCGTCAACGCGCAGCTCGCCGCCCGGCCCACCGCGCGCGGCGTGCCGGGCCGGTGGCCCGTCACCGCCGTGTTCCTCCTCAACGGCCTGACCCTGTCGACGTACATCGTGCGGGCCCCCTCGTTCAAGAGCGCCCACCACTTCAGCGACGGCCGGTTCGGGCTCACGGGGCTGCTGTTCGCCCTGGCGGCACTCGCGGCCATGCAGTTCGTGGGGCCGCTCGTGGGCCGGGTCGGCGCCCGGGCGGTGCTGCGGGCCACCCTGGCCGTCATGCCGCTGCTGCTGGCCGGCCTCGCCGTCGCCCCCGGCCCGTGGTGGTTCGCCGCCGGCGCGACCGTGCTCGGCGCGGTCCACGGCACCACCGACGCCGCGATGAACGCCAGCGCCGTCGCCGTCGAGCGGCGGGCCGGCCGCCCGATCCTCAACGGCTGCCACGCGGCCTGGAGCGTCAGCGCGGTCGTCGCGTCGCTGTCCACCGCCGCCCTGGCCCACGCCGGCGTCTCCCTCGCCGCCCACCTCGTCGTCGCCGGCGCCCTGCTGCTGGCCGGCGGCCTGGTCCTCGGCCCGCGCCTGCCCGACACCGGCCGCGCCGAACCCGCCGGCGGCGCGGACGGGTCCGCCGAGGCGCCGCAGCCGCGGGCCGGGTGGAGCCGCGACCTGCTGCTGCTCGGCCTGACCGTCACCGCCGTGATGATCTGCGAAGGCGGCGCGCTGGGCTGGGGCGGCATCTTCCTGCACGACGCGCGCCACGCCACGCTGAGCCTGGCCGCGGCCGCCGTCACCGCCTACACCGGCGGGCAGACGCTGGGCCGGCTGGCCGGCGACCGGCTGAGCCTGCGCTGGGGCGGCACCCCGCTGTTCCGCCTCGGCGCGGCGGTCGCCGCCGCGGGCTTCGCGGTCGCCGTGCTGGTGGCCCGCCTGCCCGTCGCCGTGGCCGGGTTCGCGCTGGCCGGCCTGGGCACGTCGGTGCTCGTCCCGCTGACCTTCAGCGCCGCCGGCAAACTGCCCGGCGCCCCGGCCGCGCTGCTCGTGTCGCGGCTGACCACGTTCACGTACACCGGCATCCTGCTCGGCCCGGCCCTGATCGGCTGGGCCGCCGACCTGTTCGGGCTGGCCGCCACCATGGCCGCCCTGGTGCCACTGCTGGCCCTGGTCGCCCTCGCCCCGCGCCCCCGGTAGGCGCAGAACCCGATGCGCCCCGGCCGATGCCTGTGGTACGTTGCCGCCATGACGCAGTTCGTGGCGCTGCTCCTCAGCCGCCACGGCGGGGCCTGAATCGACCGGCTCCCCGCCGTGGGGGCTGATCGTGCTGCGCCGGTCGACATCCCATCGACCGGCAAGGAGCCGACCGAATGCGTCACCATCCCACCATCGTCACCCCGGCGGGGCCCGTGCCCGCCAACGCTCCACAGTGGAATCCCCAACGCGGCAGCGCCATGCCGTTCCGGCGCTACACGCCTGCGCACCGGCGGGTCGACGTACCGTTGCAGGATCGTCAATGGCCCCAACGGCGGCTGGCCAAGGCGCCGCTGTGGGTCCCCGTCGACCTGCGCGACGGCAACCAGGCGCTGGCCGAGCCGATGGACACCGACCGGAAGCTGCGCGGCTTCCGGCTCATGGTGGCCATGGGCTTCAAGGAGATCGAGGTCGGCTATCCCTCGGCCAGCACGCTCGACTTCGACTTCGTGCGACTGCTGGTCAAGGAGGACCTCGTCCCCGACGACGTCACCGTCGTGGTGTTCACCGCCGCCCGTGACGACCTCATCGCCCGCACCGCCGAGGCGATCGACGGGCTCGACCGGGCCGTCGTGCACATGTACACCGCGACCGCGCCCACCTGGCGCGACGTCGTCCTGCGCCAGGACCGCGACGGGCTGCGGCGGCTCATCGTCGGCGCGGCCGGGCGGGTGTTGCACCACACCGACCGGCTGCCCCGCACCCGGACCCGCTTCGAGTTCAGCCCCGAGGTGTTCAACCTGACCGAGCCGGAGTACGTCCTGGACGTCTGCAACGCCGTCACCGAGGTCTGGGACGCACGGCCCGACCGGCCCGTCATCCACAACCTGCCGGCGACGGTCGAGATCGCCACGCCCAACGTGTACGCCGACCAGATCGAATGGATGGACCGCCACCTCGACCGCCGCGACGACGTGATCCTGTCCATCCACCCGCACAACGACCGCGGCACCGGGGTCGCCTGCGCCGAACTCGCCCTGCTGGCCGGGGCGCAGCGGGTCGAGGGCTGCCTGTTCGGCAACGGCGAGCGCACCGGCAACGTCGACCTGGTCACCCTCGCGCTGAACCTCTACACCCAGGGAGTCGACCCGATGCTGGACTTCTCCGACATCGACGAGGTCCGCCGGACCGTCGAGCAGTACAACCGCATGCCGGTGCCGCCGCGGCACCCGTACGCGGGCGACCTGGTGTACACCGCCTTCTCCGGCACCCACCAGGACGCCATCGCCAAGGGCATGGCCCGGCCGCAGGAGGAGGCGTGGGACGTGCCGTACCTGCCGATCGACCCCGCCGACCTCGGCCGCTCCTACGAGGCGGTGATCCGGGTCAACAGCCAGTCCGGCAAGGGCGGCGCCGCCTACCTGCTGCGCACCGGCCACGGCCTGCGGCTGCCGCGCGGGCTGCAGGCCGAAGTCGGTGCGCTCGCCCAGCGGGCCAGCGAGGGCGCGGCCGCCGGCGGCGAGGTCACCGGCGACGAGCTGTGGCGGCTCTTCCGCGCCGAGTTCATGCGCGACGGTCCGGCTTGCGACGCGGCGGTACTGCACACAGAGCACCACGCCGTCGAGGGCCGCCCCGGCATGGTCGCCGCCTACGCCCTCTGCCGGGGCCCGGACTGGCAGGCCTGGGGCGCCGGCATCGCCGCCGATGCGGACGCGGCCCTGACCGCGGCGGTGGCCGCCGCGGCGGCGCGGCGAGGCGCGCGATGACCACCCAACGGCTGCGGCGGCTGACCGTGTACACGCTGGCCACCGAGGCGGAGGAGGACGCCATCAGGGAGCGGATCCGCGCCGCGCTCTGCCCCGACCCGGACCACGACGGCCCCTGCCCGAACCCGTGGCTACTCATCGTCACCGACAGCGAGTCATTGGACGAGGAGGAGGCCGCGGCCATGATGGAGGCCCTGCTCGACTGAGCGTCACAGGCTTGCCGGCGGCGTGCTCCTCGTCGGGCACGCCGCCCAAGCCCCGACCCGGACCTGGCCGGACGGCACGACGACAGCGCGGGACTCGGCACCCGCCTCACTCGAACCGGGTCACCGCGACGCCGGTGTTCTTGCGTGCCGTGCGGAACGTGCCGACCACGGCGGCGGCGGCGAGCAGGAGGCTCGCGGCGAGGGCCAGGTAGTAGGACGGGTGGGGCCAGGAGACCGTGCGGCGGCCTTCGGTGAGGCCGACCAGGATGCACCAGGCGACGAGGAAGCCGAGCCCGACGCAGAGGGCGAAGACGGTGGCGAGCGGCAGGGCGGCCTCGGCGAGGATGACGCGGCGCACGGTCGATACGGGCATGCCCATGAGGCGGAGCAGGCCGAACACGCGCTTGCGGTCGAGGACGGCGGCGATGGTGGACACGGCCAGTGACACCGCGGAGATCACGGTGGCCACGAGGATGCCCAGGTTGGCGAGGTCGGCGTAGTGGTTGGCCGACGTCAGCAGTGCAGAGGTCGTCCGCTCGGCGCGGGTCACGGGTGGCAGCGCCAGGCGCAGCCCGCTGCCGAGGACGGCGGTGCGGGCGCGTTCGATCGAGCCGGTCGTGCCGTCGGTGGCGACGACGAGCATCGCCGGCGTGGTCTCGGGTGCGCTCGCCGCAGCGACGACCGGTGGGCCGCCGTTGAAATAGTCGCTGGTGACGTGGACGTGGCTGGCTCCGCCGGGAACGGGCAGGCCGAGACGGGCGGCGTCGGACGCGGCGAGGACGACGCCTTCCTGGGGGTCGAAGTAGGCGATCGCCGCGACGGTGACACCAGCGGTACGGGCGACCCGGGATGCCGCCGCGGGGGCCGCGGCGGCCTCGGCGGGCCGGGTGCCGAGATCCGCGATCAAGGTGGACAGCGGGAGCCGGTCGGGGCCTTCGGCGCGTGCCGGCTCGCCGGCGACGGTGGTGATCGCCGCGGAGAACACCGACACCATGAAGACGGCGGCGACCAGGCCGCTGACCGCGCGGAAGGTGGCCCGCGGGTGCCGTTGGATGCGGTTCATCGCGATGACCCCGGCAGTACCCCTGGCGCCCCGAGCCGCGATGCGCGCCACCCACGAGGTGAGCACCGGCCCCGAGGTGATCAGCCCGAGTGAGATCAGCACGAAGCCCGCGATGAGGATCATGCTGGCGCCGGGCAGCGGCGAGTGGAGCAGTGCGGCGATCGTGGCGCTCAACATCAGGGCCACGCCGGCGAGGAGCGGGAGCACGCCGAGCGCGGCCGGTCGGCGCTCCGACCGCTCGCGCGTGACGCCGAGCGGCCCGATCCCGGCGCGGACGGTGCGCCACCACGCGACGGCGGTGGCGACCGCCACGACGCCCGCGACAACGATGACCACGACGATCGGCCCTACGGTCAGGTCGGCGCGGAAGAACCGGCCGTCGCCCACGTCGACCCGCGCGGCGACCGGGATGAGCAACCACGCCAGGACCACGCCGGCCAGGGCGCCGGCGAGGCTGGTCGCACCGATCTCGGCGGCGGCGATGTCGGCGACCCGGCGGGGTGTGGCGCCGATGAGGCGCAGGGCGGCGAAGCGCTCGGCACGTGCGGCCGCGCCGAGGCGGGTGACGATCCCGACCAGGATCAGGACGGGGATCAGGACCGCGATGGCGCCGATGATCGCGACCGTACGGTAGCCGATGCTCGGATAGGCAGATCCGCGGAACTTCGTGACCGACCAGATGCCGAACATGGCATTCAGGTCGCCCGGCGCCGCCCCGGTCACGATAACCAGCGAGTCCGGGCCGGCCAGCGCCGCGTCGTCGATGACCCCGGCCCGGGTGCCGTAGCGGGCGCCGAGTTCGTCGCCCGGGTTGGCGTCGATGAGGGCGATCATCGCGGACGAGGCGTAATACGTGCCGGCCGCCGGCGGGCGCCCGATGCCGGGCACGACCACGGTCGAGGCCGGCGTCGCGGCGATGCCGACCCTGGTGATCGTCCGTCCCTTGAAGAAGTCCGGGACGCTCGTCGCCAGGACCGTGTCGTCGCCCGGCGCCGCGGCGGGGCCGTCGACCCGGGTCGACACTCCGTAGTTCAGGGAGGTCCAGGTTGAGCGTTCGGTCCGGGACGCGAGTCCGTCGAAGGCGCCCAGCAGCAGGAGCAGCAGCGCGACCCCGACCGCGACGGTGCCGGCCATGCCGGCCAGCCGGCCCCGTGCACCGCGGCCCTCCGCCGTGACCAGCCTCGCCAGCGTGAGCAGCCTCATCCGTGCAGCCCCCCGAGCGTGATCTGTCCGTCACGGACGATCAACTCCCGGCTGGCGTAGGCGGCCGTGCGCGGGTCGTGGGTGATGAGCACGACCGTGGTGCCGGCCGCCCGCGCCGCCTGGGTGAGGGCGACCATCACGGTTTCGGCGGCGAGCGAGTCCAGCGATCCGGTCGGCTCGTCGGCGAACAGCACCTTCGGCCCGGTCACCAGCGCCCGCGCCACGGCGACCCGCTGGGCCTGGCCGCCGGACAGCTGCGCGGGCAGCTTGCGGGAATGCTCGGCCAGCCCGAGCCGCTCGAGCCACGCGTCGGCCTGCCGCAGCGCCTCGCGGCGGCTGGTGCCCGCCAGCAGCAGCGGGATGCTCACGTTGTCCACCGCGGACAGGTCGGGCAGCAGCTGCCCGTACTGGAACACGAACCCGAACTCGCCCAGGCGCAACCGCGACCGGTCCGCCTCGGCGAGGGCGGTCAGGCGGATATGTCCATAGTCGACGGTTCCCGCATCGGGGACCAGCACTCCGGCGAGCACGTGCAGGAGCGTGGACTTGCCCGAGCCGGACGGGCCGGTGACCGCGACGATCTCCCCGGCGTGGATGTCCACGTCGATGCCGCGCAGGGCCTGGGTCAGCCCGAACGCCAGCCGCAGCCCACGCGCCCGCAACAGCGGCGCCGGCTCGCCCTCGGTCGCTCGCTTCGGCGCACCGATCACCTCGACCTCGCTCACGTCGTCACCTCCGCGCGCAGTTGGGACAGGCGTGCCGCGGTCAGGTCGATCCAGCGCAGGTCCGCCTCGATGTGGAACAGGGCGTGGTCGCACACCAGCACGGCGGCCAGGGTGGCTCCCTGCTTCTCGCTCGTCAGCTCCCGCATCCGGGCCATGTGCTGCGCGCGTTGCAGGTCCAGCAACCGGCCCGCGTTGTCGCCGAGGAGCAGCGCGATGATCGTCTTCGCGAAGAGGTTGCTCTGCAGGCTCTCGGACGGCACCTCAGGGGTGAACATCCACTCAGCCACACGGGCCCGGCCCGCCGTGGTGATCTCGTAGCGCTTGCGATCCGGACCGGCACCCGCCTCCGCGCCGGCCGCCACGATCCAGCCGTTGCGGATCAGCCGCGCCAGTGTCGTATACACCTGCCCGAACGCCAGCGGCTTCTTCAGTCCGAACCAGCGGTCATAGCTGTTCTTCAAGTCGTAGCCGTAGCTTGCGCCGGCGCCCAACAGGCCGAGCAAAGCCGTCGTGTTGTCCACAACCGGCGACTATACACGCGATATCTACACGCACAATCTACTGTTTGTCTCGGACCGGCACGCCGCCGGAGGCATCGATGTGGTCCACCATGGTCGGGTGGATATCGTGCGCAGCGTCCTCTACATCGTGTTGCTCGTGACCGCCGGCGTCGCCGGTGCCTCGCTGCGCGGGACGTGGGAGCCCGGGGCGGCACGGCGCCCGCCGGTGGCCACCATGGCGACGTTCGCGGTCGTCGCGGTGTTCTCGCTGCTGCAGCTCACGGTCGCGCCGGGGCTGTTCGAGGCGCTGCGGCGGGACCGGGCGGCCATCGCGGACGGGCAGGTCTGGCGGCTGGTGACGTCGGTCGTCGTGCAGGACGGCGGGTGGCCCGGGACGATCTCCAACCTCGTCGCGCTGGCCGTGCTGGGCACGCTCGCCGAGCGGCTCTGGGGGACGGGCCGGTGGCTCGGAATCGCGCTCGCCGTGCAGGTGCTGGGCGGCCTGTGGGGGCTCGTGGCGCAGCCGGTCGGCGCGGGCACCTCGCTCGTCGACTTCGGGCTCGGCGCGTCCCTCGCGGCGGCGGCGGTCCTGCTCGGCACCGAGCCGCGCAGCCGCGGGCCGGCCGCCGTGAGCCTGGCGTGCGCGGTCGCCCTGCTCGTCCTCGGCGACATCCACGGCGGCGCGGCCGTGGCCGGCGCGGCCGTGGCCGGCGCAGCCGCCGGAGCCGCCCTCGCGATCAGGCGGCGGGAGCGCGCGTAAGCCGGCCGCCCCCGCAATCAAGCGGCGGGAGCGGCCGTACGCCGACCGCCCTCGCCGTCGGGCGACGACAGCGTCAGGCGGCGCAAGACGGTATGAGGCCCCGGGTGACGTAGGCCTCGTGCTGCTCGTCCAGCCAGCGGCGGCCGTCGGGCCCGACGTACGCGATGCCGTCCTCGACGACCGACCCGTGGCGCTCGACGATGCGGCGTATCTCGTCCAGGTCGCCGGCGTCCGCGCCGAGGTACGCCATGATCGTGACCGTCTCGGCGGGGCCGCGGTAGACCTGCGTCAGATTCGCCATCCCAGGATGATGGCAGAACTCAGGGCTTGCGGGCGTGGATGCGCTCCACGGTGCCGGCCTTGAGCCGCTCGACCTCCACGATCTCGAAGCCGGCCGCCCGGACCAGCGGCAGCTGGCGGCGGGTGAAGTGCTCGCCGACGGCGCGGATGGTGAGCCGCTCCAGCAGCCACTGCGCGGCGTAGAGGGGCGGCCACGAGCTGCCGATGTGGTCGAGCAGCAGCAGCCGTCCGCCCGGCACCAGCACCCGGCGCATCTCGGCGAGCGCGGTGGCCGGGCGCGGGATCGCGCACAACGCCAGGGCGCAGACCACGGTGTCGAAGGTGCCGTCGTCGTACGGCAACGCCTCGGCATCACCCTGGAGCAGCTCGGCGCCGAGGCCGAGGCCGGCGGCGCGCTCGCGGGCGATGGCGAGCATCCGCGGGCTCAGCTCGATGCCGCTCACGCTCGCGCCGGCGGGATAGTGCGGCAGGTTGAGCCCGGTGCCGACGGCGACCTCGAGCACCCGGCCACAGGCCCGGGCGCCCAGCCATTCCCGGCCCCCGCCGAACTGGATCCGCTCGAAGAACGCGATCTGGCGGTCGTACGCCGCCGCCTGCTTGTCCCAGACGCGAAGCAGCTTGGCAGTCTCATCGTTGGCACTCGTCACGGCTTCAACGGTACAAAGCCCGGCCCATCGGCCCGGAGCACGGACGTGCCGGCAGATGCCAGAATCGCGGGCATGGATGCTTCCAGGCTCATGGTCGATGCCGTCGCCCTGCTCTGGCCGGAGCTGCCGGACGAGCCCGACGGCTTCGCCGCCGCCGTGCTGGTCGCCCTGCGCGAGCTCGAGCGGGCCCGGCGGGAGGACAGGGCGGCGGAGCCCACGGCCCGGCAGGGCGTGCTGGACACCTTCGCGACCAGGCCGGCCGCGCTGGCCCGGCTGCAGGAGGTCTCCGCCCGGCTGGTCGAGGCGGAGCTCGAGCGCGGGCTGGAGAGCATGATCCCGGGGGCGGTCGAGCACGAGCGGTACGTCGAGATCCCCGTCTACTACGCCACCGACCGGGCGCCGACGGACACGACCGCGCCCGACGAGCGGTACGGCGGCGAGCGGGGCGGCCTCAGCTTCGGCGTGGCCCGGGTCAGCATCCCCGACGACCACCGGATGGGCGCGCTGGAGAAGCCCCGGCTGTGGCGGCTGGAGTTCCGGCAGGACCCGGACAAGCACGTGGTGCTGCTCGGCCTCGAGGAGCTCGACGACCTCGGCTTCGCCGCCCGGGCCAAGGCGGCCACCGGCGGCGGCGACGTGCTGCTGTTCGTGCACGGCTACAACGTCGGGTTCGCCGACGCGGCGCGGCGGGCCGCCCAGCTCGCCTACGACCTGAACTTCGCCGGGGTGCCGATGCTCTACAGCTGGCCGTCGCGGGCGCGCACGGCGGCGTACCTCGTCGACCAGAACAACTCGATGTGGACCCACGGCCACTTCATGCGGTTCCTGCGGCTGGTGCTCGACGGGCTCGGGGCCGCGCGGGTGCACGCGCTGGCGCACAGCATGGGCAACCGGGTCCTCACCGACGGCCTCGCCGCGCTGGGCCCGGATCGGATGGCGCCGCTGGGCCAGGTCGTGTTCGCCGCGCCGGACGTCGACGCGGGCGTGTTCGAGCAGCTCGCGGCCGTGTTCGCCGGGCGGGCGGCGCGCTGCACGCTGTACGCCTCGGACAACGACAGGGCGCTGTGGGCCTCCAAGGGGCTCGTGGACGCGCCGCGGGCCGGGCAGGCCGGGGCGGGCATCCTGGTGGTCGACGGGGTGGACACGGTCGACGCGTCCGAGCTGGACACCGGGCTGCTGGGGCACTCGTACTACGGCGACCGCACCCGGGTGCTGTCCGACCTCTTCTCGCTCATCCGCCACGGCCTCCCGCCGGGTGAGCGGTTCGGGATGCGCGGGCGCACCAACGCCGCCGGCCGCGGCTACTGGCTGTTCAGCCCGCAGGCGGACTGAGCTCCGCCCCGCGCAGCGCGGCGGCCAGGCTCGCCTCGATCGCGGCCGGGTCCTCGCCGGCCGCCATGCGGGCCAGCAGCCGCTCGTGCGCGACCCGGTCGGCCGCCTCGCCCGGACCGGCGGCGACGCCCGTCCTCGGTGGTGAGCAGCCACCGCCACCGGCTCGCACTGTCGATCTCTCTCGCCTGTAGGACCAGCCGCACCACGACGCCATCGAACCATGCCGCGACCGGTCCGGCCCGTGCGGTCAGCGGCGCCGGCCGGCCGGGTGGGCCAGGATCAGCAGCAGCAGCCCGGCCCCGCAGAGGGCGGTGGCCATGCCGTACGCCGAGCGGTACCCGACCTGCGCGGCCACCCCCAGCAGCGGGCCGGCCACCACCGCCCCGATCGGGAACGTGTTGGCGAACATCGTCGTGGCCCGCCCGGGCTCGCCGGGCAGCAGGTCCTGCATGTAGGAGATGCCGACGCCGGAGACCGCGGCGATGAACAGGGCGTTGACCACCTGCGCGGCGCCGAGCACCCAGATGTTGGGCGTGACCAGCGCGGCGGCGTAGTACGCGACCCCGCACGCGCCGCCGGCCAGCACCAGGGTGCGCAGCCGGAAGCGGGTGGTGAGCGCGCCGAGGCCGAGCATGATCGGGATCTCCAGCGCGGCGCACAGGCCGAGGATGACGCCGGCGTCCGAGGCGGAGCGGTGCAGATCCCGGTCCACGAACAGCGGCAGGGCCTGCACGCCGAGGGTCATCGGCACCTGCAGCAGCACGAACCCGACCGCGGTGAGCAGCAGCACGCCCCGGGCCGCGGGCGCGGGCGCGGCGGCCGGGCCGGCGGCGGGTTCGGCGGCGGGCGCCGGGGCGGCGACGTTCTCCAGCCCCAGCACCGCGATCAGCGCGGCCAGCGCGTACATCACCGCCGCCAGGCCGTACACCAGCCGGAATCCGCCGAAGTCCAGCACGAACGCGCCGATCGGCGGGCCGGCCACCCAGGCCAGGGAGAACACGGTGCGCAACGCGCTGATGCCGATGGCGGCCCGGCCGGGGCTGTCGCGCTCGAGCACCTGCCGGGCGTAGGCGAACGTCTGCGGGAACAGCGCGTTGGCCAGCGCCGTGGCGGTCACGGCCAGGCCGAGCAGGACCCAGTAGTCCCGCACGACCGCGGTCGCCGCGGTGCCGGCCACCCCGGCGAGGGCCGCGCCGAAGAGGATCCACCGCCGGATCGGCCGCCGGTCCGACAGCCGCCCGACCAGCGACGAGGCCAGCACGCCGGCCAGCGGGGCCGCGACCAGGAACACGGTGACCTTCACCGGCCCGGCGTGGACCTCGGTGCTGAGAAACAGCGACAGGAACGGCAGGACCAGCGCCGTCGAGAGCCCGACGGCGAGGAACACCAGCCCGAGCGGGATCAGGGCCCGGCCGATGGTGCGGGCACGGGCCGGGGCGGCGGCGGTCAGGGTCATGGGCGTGACTGTACCGGTAAACCTGTACCGATACAGTCGGCGCGCACCCCAGTGGCGGAGGGTGTAGCTGCCGAACACCCGCGGTGATGTGCTGCGATGGCAACCGTGACGATCATCCGCTCCATCGCCCTGTTCGTGCTCGCCGCGATCGCCGAGATCGGCGGCGCCTGGCTGATCTGGCAGGGCGTCCGCGAGCACCGGGGCCTGCTGTGGATCGGCGCCGGCGTCGCCGCCCTGGGCGCCTACGGCTTCGTCGCCACCCTGCAGCCCGACGCCAACTTCGGGCGCATCCTCGCCGCCTACGGCGGGGTCTTCGTCGCCGGCTCGCTCGCCTGGGCCATGGCCGTCGACAAGTTCCGCCCCGACCGCTACGACGTCATCAGCGGGTTGGTCATCGACGGGTCGTCGCCCTCGTTGTGGCCGCGGCGGCGGTAGCAGACGAGGTCGATGACGACGTCCTTGTTGAACGCCT
>NZ_JBFAZW010000125.1:10051-29781 GCF_040682015.1 Dactylosporangium sp. NPDC051485 | reverse complement strand
CAACACTGAGAGTCATCACACGAAGATCTAATAGGGAAACCCAGGCAACTCGACTTCGGCGTCCCCGGCAGGCCATACCGCTCGAGGTAGGCGACGCAGTCACCGCGCCGCCAGCCGAGATCGAGCAGGGGGAAGACGTTGCGCATGTAGCCGACGTCGGCGTCGCGCGCGCGGCCGATCTCATCGACGGAGATCCCGATAGCGATGTCGGCGACGACACCGGCCGGTACCCGCTTCGGGTGCGGGTAGCCGAGCCGCCGCCGGATCTCGGCCTTGATCGGTTTGATCTTGTATTCGGACGTGCATTGACGTCGGGCCATGCCGCGTTGGCCGTCCGGGCCGAGCGTGAACAGTGGCATGGACGCGAAGCGGTGCTTCGGGTCGAGGGCGTCGGCGCGGATGTGCCCGGCCGATACCCGCGTGATCGGGATGCCCGCGTCGGCGGCGATCCGTTCGAGGCGCTCGAGGTGGTCGTAGACGGCGGCGGGTTCCCAACCCGTGTCGGCGAAGACCGCCGCGGTGAAGGTCGGGATCTCGCCGCGGGCGGCCAGCAGCAACGTGGCTGAGCTCTGGACGCCGGCCCCGAGACTGAGATACCGGTGGATGGGTGCGCTCATCCGCCGCTCCCGGCACCGTCCGGTGTGGACGGTGTGATCGGTGCGGCCGGTTTGGTGAAGATGAGGACGTCCTCGTGCGCGATGAGGTGCATCGGGGTCCCGGCGGTGCGTGCCTTGCGCACGGACTGCAGCTGGAAGAACGACGGCCGGGCGACGAGGTGCCCGTCGCGGACAGCGGCGAGCAGCGCCACGCACCGCTCGGTCGGTACCAGGCCGGCGCGGATGCCGGCGCCGATGACGGCGGAGGGCAGGTCGACGAGCTCGCCCTTCTTGCGCCAGGGGCGGGCGGTGACCACGACGGTCCCGCCGGGGCGCAGCAGGGTGTGGCAGCCGCGCAGGATCTGCGCGAACCCGTCGGCGAGGCCGGTGAGGTCGCGGTAGGCGAGGTTGCCCTTGTCGGCGCCGTCGTTGTACCGGTTGTCGCGGATGTCGAGTTCGTCGCCGGTGCGGACCAGGCCGTGGACGGTCGGCCCGTACGGCGGTGAGGTCACCACCAGGGCGACCTGCCCGATGAGGGCGGCGGGGACGAGGGACAGGATGTCGGTGGCGTCGCCGCGGATGACGCCGCCGCGGCCGGTGGCGCCCTGGGTGCGGGCGTGGCGGAGGTTGGCGTCGGCGATGTCGGACCAGCGGGACTCGTACTCGATGCCGAGCGCGTCGCGTCCGGCGTGCACGGCCTCGACGAGGGTGGTCCCGATCCCGGACATCGGGTCCAGGACGAGGTCGCCGGGGTCGGTGTAGGCGTCGATGGCGTGCGCGGCGATCGCCGGCAGCATCCTCGCGGGGTGTTGCACCGATTCCGGTACGTACCGGCCGCGGCGCTGGACAGGGCCGGTCCGTTGCGCGGTCGCCCACACCGACAGCCCCGGCAGGGAAGGGGGAGCCAGGGTGGGCCCGTCCGGGTTGGTGTCCGCGGCGGCGCGGTGCTGGGCGTCGTAGGTGCGGTGCCGGCCGCCCGGACCGCTCCGGCGCGTGCCGGTCGGGGTGGTACTGCCGCGGTCGGGCTCGTCCGGGTCGGCGGCCACAGCGGTGCGGGACTCAGCCATTGGAGGCCTCCCCGCTGCGCCCGGTCCGGCGGGAACCGCTGCGGCGGCCTGCCGTGCCGGGCGCCGGGGTGAAGACGAGCAGGTCCGCGTGGACCCGCAGGTGCGCGACCGTCCACTGTTCGCCGGCGCTGTCGGCGCGGGCCTTGGACAGGGCGAGGAGTTCCTCGTCGTCGAGGTGGTAGACGAACGCGTCGCCATGCCCATCGCCGTGGCCGTCGCCGCTGGTGTCGGCGGCGACGGCGACGATGTGCTGCAGGTAGCCGAGGCCGACCTGGCCGGCGGCGGCGGCGATCGGGCTGAAGTCCTCCGGTGTCGCGGCGAGCCCGGCTGGGACGGCGACGATGAGGACGAGGCAGCCGCCCGGGCGCAGCAGCTCCCGGCAGGCGGTGAGCAGCCAGGCCAGCCGGATCCGGTTGGGGACGGCGTCGGGGTCCAGGGGCCAGGTCGCGACGACGAGGCTGGTCAGGCCGGCGAGGGACACGCCGTCGGGGATCGGGACGACCGGGGGTGCGGTCGGTGGGAGGTGCTGGTCGGTGAGGTCGTCTCCGAACCAGTCCGCGAGGGACAGGTCCAGCTCGACGCCACCGGCGGTGAGGTCGGTGTCGAGGTCGTCGTCGGCCTGCGTCGTGTCCTCGTCGTCGAGGTTGCTGGTGGTGGCGGGGCCGATGATGAGGCTGGCGACGTCGGTGAACCAGGCCCGGTGGTGCCGGCGCCCGCCGGTGGTGCTGGCGGTGGTGAGGGCGTGGTCGGCGGTGAGGTCGACGACGGCCTCGCCGGGGCGGCTGTAGGCGGCGACGAGCCGCCGGGCCAGCCGGGCCGGGATGCTGGCGCCGTGGTCGCCGCTGGTGCGGGCGGTGCGCCAGACGGTGATCGGGACGGGCGGGTCCCCGGCGACGACGTCGACGAGCAGCTGCTCGGCATCGTCGGCACCCGGGGCGCTGGTCGTCCCGTCCGGGTCGAGGTTCGGGTCGGAGTTGGGGTCGTGGTGGGTGGGCTGGTGGTTCGGCGGGTGCTTGCTCATATGGCTGTCGGCTCCGCGCCGCGCCGGGAAGCGCTGACACCCTCCTATCCGCATTTGTGAGCCGTGGCGAACGCCCCCACCACTCACAGCCGCTCACAGCACCCCGAACACCGCTCACAGCCACACACAGCACGCTCACAGCAACAGACCGTCACCGAGCGGGGGCGTCGGCCGCTCACAGCGGCATCAGCAGTCAAGACCCGGCCACTCACAACGGCTCACAACCGCTCACAGCGGCATCAGCAGGTCAGACCCAGCCGCTCACAGCCGCTCACAGCGGTCGCTGTGAGCGGCTGTGAGTGACTGTGCCCAGCCGTCAAAGCCCGGCTGTGAGCGGCTGCGGGCGGTCGAGGTCTCCATGCCCGCTCACCGGACCGGGGTTCTCCGCTCCCATCTGGAAGGAGATGCCGGCGCGGCGGGAGAAGTGGTTGCCGGCGTCGCACCGGGGTCGCGCGGCGAACGTCGACAGCGATGCTGTATCCGTCGATGGTTATTGGCCGTGCCGGCGCCAGCGGCAATGCCGGCAACGCTGTGGATGGTGCGGTCGTCCGGAGGGACCACCGACCTGCGGACGACAACGAGATATCGATGATCTTCTGTGACACGCGCTGCATGTCAATCGACGATCTTCTGTGACACTACCTCCGTGTCAATCGATGATCTTCTGTGACATTCGGACGATGTCAATTGATGATCTTCTGTGACACGACGGCGTGTCAATCGACAGACATCTGTGCCGTGTGGTGGTGTCACAGTCACTTGGCCGTCCCGTGAGGGGCGCTGTGAGTTGCTGTGAGTGCGTGCGGCGCCCGCCGTGAGCGGCGACAGGCGCTATGTGCGAACTCCTGGGCGCTGCCGTGCTTGTGGGCCTGACAGTCCATCTGGCGCATCGACTTTGGGCAGCCGTGATGTCAATGTGCAGCTCAATGACTGTGGCACTCCATCGATGTCAACGATCGCAATCGATGCCGTAGATCGTGTGACATGGCCGGCCGTTGTCGGGCGTGCCGTGGCGCCGACCGCCCAGATGCGCCGCTGACCAGCACTGTCAGTGACCTGTGAGTGGTGCGTGGCGCAATGACACCCCGGACGTCGCCGTGGCAACCCCGCGATGTCCATCCATGATCTTCGTTGTCATAGGAGCTTGTGACATGACCGTGTCCACCACCCTGGACCGCACCCCGAACCGCCCGGACACCGGCGCCGGCACCGATGGCACTGCCCGTGACACGGCTCGTGACACGGGCGGCGCCGCTGCCACATCCCGTCCGGCGGTCATCGGCACGGCCCGCGCCGTGCCCGGTCGCGGACCAACCGACCCGGGCCAGGCCGACGCCGATGACGAGGTGTGGCCGTCCTCGCCGTTCGCGTGCGTCGACACCGCGTTCACCGCGCTGGTCACCGGCCCGGACCCGCTGAGCATCGACCTGACCGGCCTGGACCCCGACCTCGGACTGCCCGACGGCGTGGTCAGCGTGGCGGTGCTGCGCACGTGGCTGGCCGAGCACCCGCGGGACTGGCCGGCGTTGGACGCGGTGTGGCGGGAGCTGATCGTCCGGGCCCGCCTCGACGGCTCCACCTGGGTCGTCGCCGCGACGGCCCTGGCCCTGCCCGGCCTGGTCCGGCATGCCGCGCTCCTGGTTGCCGGCGGCTGGTACGGCGACCCCGACGACGTCGACGCCGAAGTCCTGACCGGGTTCCTCACCGCGCTGCGCGACCACGTCGACGTGACCCGCCCCGCCCCGTACGCCCAGCTGTGCCGTGCCGGGCAGCGCGCCGGCCTGGCGCTGGTCGCGCAGCAGCGCGGCGTCGTCCTCGTCGACGACCTCGACGCCGTCCCGCCCGGTCCCCGCACTCCGCACCGGCCGTGGAAGCACCCCGACCTCCTCGTCCAGCGCGCGGTCGCGCTCGGCCTCCTCGACGCTTGCGACGAGGAGCCCTACATCGACACCCGCCTCGGCAAGCGGGCGATCGAGCCGATCGCCGTCCGCCTCGGCGTCACTGTCGACGCGCTGCGGATGCGGCTGAACCGCATCGACGACCGCATCGCCGCCGCCCTCGCCGAGGGCCTGCTCACCGGTGCCACCTCACCCGAGGCGGAACAGGAACTGGCGAAGCAGGCCGCCCACCGGCAGCGGACCCGCGCCGCCGTGGCCGCCCGCACCACGGACAGGCCGCTGCCGGCGGCTGCCTGAGCCGCGGTCGTGTGCCTGCACGACCGGCATCGTTCAGGGCCGTGCCTGTGACACCAACGGTGTCGCAGGCACGGCCCTTTCGCTGCCCTCCACGCCCCGCCGTCTCGCGGTGCCGATCTTCGACACGCGCGGGCGGGGCGCCGGTGGGTTGTGAGCGGTATCCAGCCTGGCGGCCGTGAGCGAGACACGGTGCGGGCGCGCCGGACAGGCCGCTGTGTGCGGCTGTGAGTCGCTGTGTGTGGAGCTGTGAGCCGCTATTGAGCCGCTGTGCGCGGCTGTGAGCCGCTGTGAGCGGTGGGGGCGTTCGCCACGGCTCACAAACCCGGATAGGGGGGTGCAGGACTTCCCGGCCATGGCCATCGACGGCCACGCGTACCGGGGTCCTGCCCGCCGCCGGGCCAACCCCCGTGCTGCGAGTGCTGCGCCAGCTGCGCGCCTCGGGTGCCGCGCCATCGTGATGCGCTGACACCTCATCCCACAGCCGACCCGTAGAGGGAGGACGAGCTCCTCCCGAGCGCGTTCGTAGCTGCGCGACCGCACTCGCTCACCGAGTTCCAGCTCGGCGGCGGCCACATCCGCTGTCTCGAGCATTCGCCCCGCACCGCCCGCCGACACCCGCGCCCCTCTGGCGCCGGTGCCGGCCCTGCGGTGCGGGGCGGGAGGTGAACCCCAACCATGTCCCGCTTCCCGCGGGCACGTCTGCGTGCCCACAACCCACACACCACCACACACCAGGCCGCACGCCCCGAGCCCGGTACGAACGTGACCGCCGAGGCGAGTATCCCGGCGCGTACCGCCGGCCGCCGGAGGCGGCGGATCGCCGCCCGGGTGCTGACCGTCTCAGCGGTCGCCGCCGCGCTGCTGGCAGTCCCGACGGTCGCGTCCGCCGATCCCGGCGCCCCGGTCGTCGTGGCGGCGAACGCGCTGCCCGTCGTCATCGCCAACCTGCAGACGTGGATCATGGGGATCCTCGCCGCGGTGGCGACCCTGTTCCTCGTCCTCGCGGGCGTGTACTGGGCCACCGCCGGCGGCGACCCCGCCCAGGTCGACAAGGCCAAAGGAGCGTTGAAGAACGCCCTCATCGGCTACGGCCTCGCAGTCCTCGCCCCGATCCTGCTGCAGGTCGTCCAGGGCATCGTCGGGGGCTGATCGATCATGGGCTGGCTCCTGGACAACATCCTCACCTGGTTCGCCGAACAGATCCTGGCCTGCTTCGACGGATTGATCGGCGTGATCACCAACGCGCTGCTGGTCACCCCGGACGTCACTGCGTTGCCGCAGGTGCAGGCCCTGACCGGCCGGTCGGTCCTCGTCGTCGACCTCGTCTTCGTGCTGTTCTTCGTCGCCGCCGGCGCGCTCACCATGAGCGCCGGCGGCGACGAACGCTCCCGCTACACCGCCAAGGACCTGATCCCGCGCTGCATCGTCGGGTTCGTCGCCGCGCACTTCAGCCAGCTGTGGTGCGCCAAGATGATCGAACTCGCCAACGCGCTGGGCGCCGCCCTCACCCAGGACGACCTCGGCGGCGACGGTGAACTCCGCCCGGCCGCGGTCACCGCGATCAAGACCCACATCCTCGCCGCGCGGGACAAGACCTCCGGGATCCTGTTCTGCGTCTGCGCGGTGATCATCCTGATCCTGCTCGGCTCCACCGCGATGAGCATGATCACCCGGTTCGCGGTCGTCCTCGTCCTCACCGCCGTCGCGCCGATCGCCCTGGCCTGCCACGCGCTGCCGCAGACCGACCCGGTCGCGCGGATGTGGTGGCGCGCCTACGGCGGCACCCTCGCCGTGCCGATCGCGCAGGGCTTCACCCTCTACGCCGGGCAATGGATGCTCACCGACCAGAGCAACCTGCTGTTCGCGTTCGGGCTGCCCGGCGACGGCGGCGTCACGAACCTCTTCGTCATCATGGTCCTGCTCTGGACCACCGTGAAAGTTCCCGGCCTGATGCGCCGCCTCGTATCCCAGGGCGGCGGCAAACAACCCAACATCCTCGGTGCCGTCATCCGCGTCGTCGTGGTGCAGCAGTTGACCCGGGCCGTGCCCGGCCTGGGCAGGATGACCCGGGCGGTGGCGCGGTGAACCGCCGGGACGAGGACGCCGTCCGCGCCCGGATGCCGGCCGACGTCGACGCCCCGGACAAGGTCGTCTACGGGCTGACGTTCCGGCAGCTGGCGATCCTGGCCGTCGCGGCGGTCATCGGCTACGGCGCCTGGAACGCCCTGCACACCCTCCTGCCCGTCCCGGTCCTCGTCGGCGCGTTCGTCGTGCTCGGCGGTCTGGTCTTCGGCCTGGCCGTCGGCCGCCGCGATGGGTTGTCCCTGGACGTGTGGCTGCTCGCCGGGCTGCGGCACTCCCGTAGCCCGCGGGCGCTGTCCACGACCGACACCACGGCCAAGGTTCCGGACTGGGTGCAGGCGCCGGCGTCGAAGGTGATGCTGCCGGCGCCGCTGCGGCTGCCAGCTGATGCCATCGGTGATGACGGGCAGATCAGCCTCACCGACCGCACCGGCGGCACGAAGGCGGCGATGGTCGCCGCGACCAGCGTCAACCTGGCGCTGCGCACCGCGGATGAGCAGGCCGCCCTGATCGACACGTACGGGCGGTGGCTGAACTCGCTGTCCACGCCGACGCAGATCGTGGTGTCCGCGCAGCCGGTCGACCTAGCCTCCGCCGCCCGCACCCTGGCCCGCGTAGCGGACCGGCTCCCGGACCCGGCCCTCGCCGCGGCGTGCGCCGATCACGCGAACTTCCTCGCCGACCTCGCCGAACGGCGTGACCCGCTGCGCCGGCAGGTCCTCATCGTCACCCGCGCCGGAGCTGGGGAACGCGGCGAGCACGCCGCGCGCCGCCGCGCCGACGACACCGTCCGTGCCCTGTCCGGGCTCGGCGTCACCACCCGCGCCCTCGACGGCCCGGCCGTCACCGCCGCCCTCGCCGCCGCCGCCGACCCGTACCGGCCGTCCCGGCCAGGCGGGCTCGCCGCCCCCGATGCGGTCATCACTGCCGCGGCGCCGAAGCAGGCACCGCCCAAACCTCGCAGGAAGCCACAGTCATGACATTGCTCGCTCGTCGTACGGCACCGGCCGCCGCCCCGCCGACCGCGGGACTGGCGGCGGCTGTCGCCCCGGCCTCGGTCGAGGTCAGCCCACGAATGCTGCGCGTCGGTGACGGCTACGCCGCCACTCTCATCGTCACCGGTTACCCCGCCGAAGTCGGCCCCGCCTGGCTGGAGCCGCTGCTGTCCTGGCCGGGCCGCCTCGACCTCGCCCTGCACATCGACCCGCTGCCCGCGCCGATCGCGGCGAAGCGGCTGCGTACCCAACGGGCCCGGTTCGAGTCGTCCCGCCGCGCTGATGCGGAGCGGGGCAAACTCGCCGACCCCTACGTCGAAGCCGCGGCAGACGACGCCGCCGACCTCGCTGAACGCCTCGCCAGAGGCGCCGCCAAGCTGTTCAGAGTCGGGTTGTACCTGACTGTCCACGCCCGCACCGAGGCGGAGCTGCTCGACGCGTGCGCGCAGGTGAAGGCCGCCGCCGCGTCGACGCTGATCGAGGTGCAGCCGGCGACGTGGCGGCACCTTCCAGGTTGGACCACCACCCTGCCCCTGGGCACCGACAGCCTGCAGATGCTGCGGACCATGGACACCGCCGCGCTCGCTGCGGCGTTCCCCCTCGCGTCCGCGGATCTGCCGGCGCCGCTGCCCGGTGACCCGGCCACCACCGGCGGTGTGCTGTACGGCATCAACCCCGACAGCTCGGGGATCGTGTGGTGGGACCGGTGGGCGCAGGAGAACCACAACAGCGTCGTCCTCGCCAGAAGCGGCGCCGGCAAGAGCTACTTCGTCAAGCTCGACGTGCTGCGCAACCTGTATCAGGGCGTGCAGGTGTCCATCGTCGACCCCGAGGACGAGTACCTGCGCCTCGCCGACGCCGTCGGTGGCACCGTCGTACGGCTCGGCCAACCCGGCGTGAAGATCAACCCCCTCGACCTGCCCGTCGGCGACACCCGGCCCGACGTCCTCACCCGCCGCGGCCTGTTCCTGCACACCCTCATCGCGGTCCTGCTCGGTCACCAGCCACCGCCGACCGAACGCGCCGCCCTGGACCGCGCCATCCTCGCCACCTACCGCACCGCCGGGATCACCGCCGACCCCGCAACCCACCACCGCCCCGCCCCGCTCCTGGCCGATCTCACCACCGCACTGCACGGCGACGACGACCCAGCCGCCACCCAGCTCGCCGCGCGGCTCGCCCCGTGGGTGGACGGCTCCTTCGCCGACCTGTTCAACGGCCCGACCACCACCCGCCCGGACGGGCACCTGGTGGTGTGGTCGCTGCGGCACCTGCCCGACGAGCTGCGGACAGTCGGCACGCTCCTGGCCCTGGATGCGATCTGGCGCAGCGTCGACGCCCCCGGCAGCCGCCGCCTCGCGGTGCGGCGCCTCGTCGTGGTCGACGAGGCGTGGCTGCTCATGCGCGACGGCGAGGGCGCCCGGTTCCTGGCTGTCATGTCCAAGGCGAGCCGGAAACGCAACGCCGGCCTCACCGTCATCACCCAGGACGTCGCCGACGTCCTCGGCACCGACCTCGGCATAGCCGTCGTGTCCAACGCCGCCACCCAGATCCTGCTCAAACAGGCCCCGCAGGCGATCGACGCCGTCGGTGACGCATTCGGGCTGACCGTCGGGGAGCGGCGGATGCTGCTCGCCGCACGGACCGGCCACGGGCTGCTCATCTCCGGCACCAACCGCACAGGGTTCGAGTCGATCGCGTCCCCGAGCGAACACCTGCTCGCCACCACGAAACCCGCGGACCTGCTCGACCTCGACGACGAGGAGGATCTGCTGTGAACCCGCCGCAGCCCGGCGGGACCACCGCGTGGATCCTTGCCGGTCCCAGCCACCCACCGCCGACAGCACCGATGCTCGCGCTGTCACCGGCGCCCAGCCCCTCCGGGCCGGGCGCCGGTTTCGTTTCCCCACCGCCGTCACCGGTCGCCGCCGGGCTCCTCGACGCCGTCCGCTGGGCGGCCGACCAGCCGTGGCTGCTCGCCGTCGCCGCCGCCGCGCTCATCGCCTACGTCGCCGGCAGGAACCTCCTGGACGGGTGGCGGCACACCCACCACGCCACCGGCGCCCGCCTCGTCACCATCGCACCACCGCCGGAGGTCGACGAACACGCCGCCGCCGCGCTGTGGGCGAACCTGCACGGCACCCTCACCCCGTCCCGCCGGCGCCGCCTGCTGTACGGGACGCCGCACGTGGTGTGGCAGTACAGCTGGACCGGCCGGGAGCTGCGGATCTCCATCTGGGTGCCTGGCACGGTCCCGCCCGGCGCCGTCGAGGCCGCGATCCGCGCCGCCTGGCCCAGCGCCGCGACCACCACCGAGGAGGACGCCCCACCACCGATCCCGCTGCAGGCGGCACCCGCCGTCGGCGGGCACCTCCTGCCCCAGTCGGCTGAATGGCTGCCGTTCAACACCGACTTCGACGCCGACCCACTGCGTGCCCTGATGGCCGCGGGCGCGCAGCTGCGGCCGGGCGAGCACGCCGTCGTGCAGGTCCTCACCCGACCGGCCACTCCACGGCGGGCCTATCGTGCCCGACGTACTGCGGGACGGCTCCGCGACGGCAGGACCGCCACCCCGACGATCAACCCGGCCGCCCCGATCCTGTGGCTGCTCGAGGCATTCCAGACCGGAGCCTCCACCCGGCGCGGCGCGGCAGCTGGTGGAGCGCAGCGCCGCGACCCGCAGGTGGAACGCGACGTCCGGGCGATCCTGGACAAGACCGCGCAACCGCTGTGGACCGCCGGGATCCGCTACGCCCTCGCCACCACCAGAACCCGGCCCGGCGCCGACCCGACCGGTCGGCTGCGCGGGATCGCCGACGCGATCGCGTCCAGCTTCGCCGTCTACGCCGCCCGCAACACCCTGGCCCACCGCGCCCGGATGCCGCAGCCGGTGGCCGTGGCCGCCGCCCGGCGGCTCGGCGCCGGGTTCCTGCTCGCCGGCGACGAACTCGCCGCCCTCGCCGCGCTACCCCGCGACCTGGCCGTCCCCGGCCTGGACCGTGCCCGGGCCAAGTCGATGCCCGCCCCCGTGGCGGTCCCGTTCGGCGGCCGCGGGGTGAAGGTCCTCGGCGACGCCGAGGTCGGCGGCCACGGCGTCGGCCTGTCCGTGCCCGACGCCCGCTACCACCTGCACGTGGTCGGATCGACCGGCTCCGGCAAGACGACCCTGCTGGTCAACATGGCCGTCGACGACATCACCGCCGGCCGCGGCACCGTGGTCATCGACCCGCACGGCGACATGGTCCTGGACATCCTGGACCGGCTCCCGGCGAGCGTCGCGGACAGGGTGGTGCTATTCGACCCGGACCAGCCGAACCCACCCACGCTGAACCCGCTGCAGGGCGACGACCCCGACCTCGTCGTGGACAACATCGTCTCCATCTTCGCCAACATCTTCGCCAAAGCCTGGGGACCGCGGATGGACGACGTCATGCGCGTCGCCTGCCTGACGCTGCTGCGGCACGCGAACGTCACCCTGCAGCACATCCCGCCGCTGCTCAACAGCGCCCAGTTCCGGTCGGCGATGACCGTCGACCTGGATGACCCGGCCGGCCTGTCCGGGTTCTGGCAGTGGTACGACGAGCTCAACCCCGCCCTGCGCTCGCAGGTCATCGGGCCCGTCCTGGCCCGCCTGCGGGCGTTCCTGCTGCGGGACTTCGTCAAACGCACCATGCGGTACCCCAAGTCGAGCTTCGACATGGGCAAAATCCTGGACGGCGGCGCGCTCCTCGTGCGGATCCCGAAAGGTCAGCTGGGGGAGGACACCACCCGGCTGCTCGGCTCCCTCGTCCTGGCCCAGGTCTGGCAGGCGACGACCGCCCGCGCCACCATCGCCCCCGACAAACGCCGCGACGCCACGCTGATCATCGACGAGGCGCAGAACTTCCTGACCCTCGCCAACAGCCTCGATTCAATGCTTGCCGAGGCCCGCAAGTACCGGCTATCCCTGGTGTTGTCCCATCAGGACCTGGCCCAGTTCCCGAAAGACCTCCTCGCCGCCGCGTCCTCCAACGCCCGCAACAAGATCTACTTCACGGTCGCGCCGGAAGACGCCCGGGTCCTCGGCCGGCACACCCTGCCGGAACTCGACGAGCACGACCTGTCCCACCTCGACGCGTACACCGCCGTCGCCCGACTCGTCGTGAACGGACGGCAGACCCCGGCGTTCACGATGAAGACCCGCCCACCGAAACCCGTCGCCGGGGAGGCGACCGCCATCCGGGAAGCCGCCGCCACGGCGGTGCCTGAACAGGACACCAGCGCCATCGACAACCTCGTCGACCGGCTCTCCCAGGCGAAACCCTCCACCAAACCCGGCGGCAGGTCCTCCGAGACCGCGTCCGGCACGTCAGCCGACGCCCGAGGTGGCCGGCCTTCGGGACCGAGGCAGTCTCGGCGCTGAAGGGCGGTCACAGCTGTCCGCGGCCGGAGCACGCCGCTGTGTGCGGTGACCGCTGTCAGGACCCGTCGCCGAGGTGCTCGCCGACCTGATCGTCCCGGGTGTCGTTCCCACGTCCCGCCACGACCCTCGCCACCATGCCTGACCTGTGCTGTCAGTGCAGCACGTGCGCCTGACAGCGCCCGATCCGGCTCCTCCCACCCGCCAGACACCCCTCCGAACGAGGGGATCCCTTCCTGCCCAGGAGTACCAGACCCCCATGTTTCCCGATCCGTTCAACTCCGCCTGCTCCGATTCCCTCTCCTCCTCGTCCTCCTCCTCTCTGTCGTCCCTCGCACTGTCCGGCCTGCCGGTTCTCGCCCCGTCCGTCTTCTCCTCTGTCCCTGCCCCATCCGGCTCCTCCGCTTCCAGGTCTACGACGTCCGCTGCCCGGTCGTACCCCGGTAGTCCTGCCCCTGCCGGGAGCTCCGCCGGCTCCGCCCCGGACTCCCTCGCCGTGTTCCGGCGCATCGTGCCCCGCGACCGTGCCCTCCTCGCCCTGCTCGCCGAGCACTACCTGCTCTCGGCGCCGCAGATCGCGGCGGCGTTCTTCGACGGCCGGCGCACCGCGCAGCGACGGCTGACCACACTGCACCGGCTCGGTGTGCTGCACCGCTTCGCCTACGCCAACGCTGCACACACCTCCGTGCCCTACCTGTACACGCTCGGCCCGGTCGGGCTGCAGCTGTACCCGACCGTCTACAACGACCCCGACAACCGGCACACCAAGGCACCGCGCAGCTCCCTGGACCGGGCCCGGCGCATCGCCGCCAGCGCGACCGCAGCGCACCTGCTCGGCGTCAACCAGTTCTTCATCGACCTCATCGCCGCCACCCGCCGGCCCAGCACCGAGCAACCCGCGGCCTCGGCCGACGACGAACGGCCCGGCCAGGGGCCGCCGCGACTGCTGCGCTGGTGGTCCGAACAGCACGCCACCGACGTCTACGCCCAGTCCGGCATCCGCCCCGACGGCCACGGCATCTGGCAGAGCAACAACACCACGGTCGGGTTCTTCGTCGAGCACGACCGCGGCACCGAGGACCTGCCCCGGGTGGTGGCGAAACTGCGCGGGTACGCCCGTCTCGCCGAGTTCGGGCCGCGTTATCCAGTCCTGCTGTGGCTGCCGAACGCGGAGCGGGAGGCGAACCTGCTGCGCCTGCTCACCGGGGTCCGCACGCCGATGCCGATCGCGACCGCCGTGCACGGCCCCGACCCCGCCGGCCGCGTCTGGGCCCTCGCCGCCGACCTGCCGTCGAACCCGGGCCACCGCTACCGGCTGCACGAACTGCCGTCCGACCACGGACCCCACTCCGGCACCAACCCCGGCCGGCCCACAGACTCCTGACACCCTCGGGCAGACCGCACCCCCGGCTACGGAGAACACGGACAACGCCGCCGAGACCTCTGCGAAATCCGTTCGCGGCGCCGGGACATCCGCTCACAGTGCAGGTCAGGCGCCGTCCACCAACCCCGGGCAAGGTGCTTGCCGCACCGGCCGGATCGTCTCACGGCGCAGACACCGCCGGTGACTGTCACACCACAAGATCGTTTGTGAGCGTGGTGTCGTCTCACCGCGACACCACGCACCACGCGGCCAGCCCGCTCACAACCACTCACAGTGCAGGTCACGCCCGCTTTTCACCGGTCACGGCGACAGCGGGCGCTGTGAGCGGCAGCCGCTACCGTTCACGGCACTACACAACCCCACATATATTTCTCCACCCGGTTCGGTCCCACCTGAGGGACAACCCGCCGCACCACCCGGTGCCCGCCACCCACCCGCCCTCACCGGCCGGTCGGTACCCGCACCGCGCGGCGACCCCCAGGTCGCACCAGACCACCAGCACCACCGCAACTCCCAGCACCACCACGGCGCCGCACCCGAGCGCCACCAAACCCAACACCTCGTCCGAACCGACCCACGAACCCGGTGGGCCGGTCACTGCTGCGCGCCCTCAAGCGCCCACACCCAGGGAGGACCTCTCATGGCCAAGAACCGCATCAGGCCGGCCACCAACCGGACCACCCGCTCGAACCCGAGCGCCAGCTCGAACCCGAGCGCCAGCTCGAACCCGAGCGCCAGCTCCAGCAGTGTTACGCCGGCCCCGAGCGCCAGCTCCAACGGCGCCACGCCAGCCCGCACCGCTCAGCTGGTCCCGACGGTCAACGTCATGATCGTCTGTGTGCCGGCAGAGCTGCCCGCTGAGGCACTGGTCAGCCGTCAGCTCGACAAGCACTTCGGTGTCTCCGGCACCCTGTCGCCCCGCTTCTGGGCGACGCCCGGCATGTGGATGTGGCAGCGCAGCCAGCTGGTCGACCCCCGCAAGGGTCAGCCCGTCTACTGCGCCGGAGGCCCCGCGAAGCTGCTCGACCTGGCCGGTATGCGCCACGCCGCCGCCGTCGGCGCCGGTGTCCGCTACCAGATGTGGTCCCGCGTCGTGCAGGGCACCCGCCCCGCGATGCCGTGGCCGCAGCTGCTGCTGCAGCACATCGCCGACCCGGCGAAGCTGTCCCTTGAGGACGCGATCGTCCGGTACAACAACCAGCCCCGCGTCATCGCGATGCGGATGCACAACGCCGTCACCTACGGCGCCGGTCGCCTGAACCTCCGCGAGCTGGAGATGTTCCAGGCCGGCCCGATGGCCTACCAGCACTACAGCGCCACCACGGCGCTGACCGCTGACACGCTCATCACCGCCGACGGCACCCGCCTGGCACCGACCAGCGACACGTTCGCCCACCGGGTGACCTACCTCGAGCAGGCCAACCGCTACCTCACCGACCTCGACGAGGACCAGCGGCTGCTCGCCGTCGCCCTCTGACACCACCCACCGGAACCGGTCGGGACAGCCCACTTGCCATCCCTGTACCCGGGGGACCTCGCAGTGTGCTGCCCGACCGGCTCCACCACTGCCACGCCGGCGCACGGCACCCGCCACGTTGGGCGGTCCACCCCAACGTGCACATCCGCCAACCCTCCGGCGCGGCCGACCCCCTAGCCGCAACCGCCGAAAGGCCCACCATGCACGAACTGACCTTCCCGCTCGCCGAGGTCCTCGTCCTCGCCGAGCACGCCGCAGCCGCCCACACCAACGCCGACCCCTACTTCGGCGAGGCGACCGGCCCAGCACTGCTCCTGGCCGCCGCCGACAGCATCTACCTGCTGTCCAACGGCCAACCACCCCTCGCCGCGGCGTCCTGGCAGCCGCAGGCGCACGGCAGCCTCGTGGTCTACGCCGACGGCTACGGCCCCGGCGCCCTACCGACCGCCGGCCGCGCCGCCGCCGGCCTGGACGAGGAGATCCTCATCGGCGTGCCCGTCCCGGACGCCGTCCTGCGCCGGCTCCGCGCCGCCGTCATCGACCACAACGACGACCTGTTCACCCTCGCCCTGTCCGTGAGCCACGCGATCCTCGGCGTCGCCCGCCGCGACCCCGGCGGCAACGACGCCACCGGCGCCGGTGGCACCCGGCCGGAGCACGACGACCGGTGACCGCACCGCCCGGCGCCCCGGGCCGGGGCATCCCGCGAGCCCGGCCCGCGCGCTGGCCGCCCTTTCCCCTTTGCCGCAACACCCCAGCCCGGACCGCTCACCGCGGCCGGGCCACCACCATCTGACGAAAGGACCAGCCGATGCTCACACCCGACACCGTCGCAGGTCTCACCGAAGGCATCACGCAGTACGCCACCAGCAGCCGCGGACCCCTGTCCGCGCCCGAGCTCCAGATCATCAGCGAGTACCGCCCGGCCAACGGACCGAGGTCCTTCGACTTCAACCTCATCCACGAGTCGGTCTGGCGATGCTGGCCCGGCGCCGACGCCCTGACCGAACGGGTCGACGTGCACACCTTCCTCGGCCTCCTGCACAACCTGCCCGACATCGCACCGTGGACACAGCCCGAGCCGCACTTCACGGTCATCGGGTTCAGCCTGCGCTACGACGCGCCGGCCGAGCCCGGCCCGGCCCCCAGCGCCGACTACGCCGTGCGGGACGAACCCGCCCGGGTGACGGTCGCCGTCGACGCCGGCCACCGCTTCTACCACCACGTCCACCAAGCCGGTGCCGCGGCCGGGCAGGTCGCCGTCTGGGCCCCCGTCACGATCGGCCCGCTCGACACACCGAACCGGGTGACCCACGGCGACAGGTCGGCGCTGAACGAGCTCAGCCGGCTCATGGACCGGCTACGGACACCGACCGACCCGCCCGCCGACACCGCGGCACAGCACAAAGACAAGGACGAGGACGAGGACGTGCTGGTGCACGGTGAGATCGTCACAGTGACCGGAGACCGGTTCGACGACGACGACCGAGCCCGGCTGTGGGTCGTCGTGGACCACTTCTTCGACTACGCCATCGCCGTCCTCGGCGGCGACGGCTACTACCGGCGGAACATCCCGCGCGGCGACCTCGCCAGGGCCGAACCGCAGTGGATCCAGCGAACCGTCCGCCACGACGCCACCTTCGCCTACGTCGACGCCGACACCACGACGCCGACGCTGGTCGACGAGACGTTCACCGACCACGGCACCAGCGGCTACGAGCTCGTTCGGACACACCGCCTGGCCGGCTCGCTGCTGCGGGTGCGGGTGTGGCGCGGGCCGCAGCCCGAGCACAGCAGCGCGGTCGTGCAATTGCTCGACCCCGCTGGTGACCACTCCGTCATGGCCCTCATGGGACAGGCGTCCTGGCACGCCGCCACACCGTCGGAGGCCACGAACGGCGCGCCGCTCTACGCGGTCGCAGAGGAGTTGCTGCACAGCGCGGTCCGCATCCTCACCCCTGCCGACCCGGCGGGTCCACAACAGCCCTGACGTCGGCTGATCTGACGCCGGCTCACCGGCCGCCGCGCACGACGGCCTGAACCCGCACATCCGGCGAGCCGCACCAGCAGCTCGCCCGCCGGCGGGACCATCCGCGGCGAAGGCATCACCGCACCAACCAGCACCACTGCACTCCCGCACCGTCGCACGACTGCACAGCCGCACGACCTGGCCGTTGCCCGGCCACCCGCGCACCAGCGCGCATCTCCCGGGCACGGCCGTACGGCCGTGCCCGGATTCCGCTTTCCCGGCCCTCGAAGGGCCGCTGTCGAAAGGAATCCGTTCATGGCCACCACGCACAGCCCGGCCTCCGGCCGTGACATCCGCCGGTTCCGGCGGCCGGTCACCGCCGCGGACATCGTCCTGGCCGCCCGGCTCCGCGCCGGCGACCGCGACGCCTTCGCCGACCTGTACCGGTCCACTGTGGACGACCTGACCAGGTTCGTCGCCGCCCGGGTCTGGCGCCGGGACCGCGACCTCGTCGAGGACTTCGTGCAGGAGGCGTACTGCCTCGCCCTGGCCGAGCCGCACCGCATCGAACCGGACCTGCGCGGGTCGATGCGCCGCCTCGCCGCCAGGGCGATGACCAACCACAGCTGGTCGCAGCGGCGCTACCTGCGCGCCGCCCGCACCATCTACACCGACCGGACCGTCACCAGCCCGGCCGTCGGTACCCGGCCTGGACCGGTCGCCGGCCGGACGATCGCGGCCGTCACCCTCACCCGGTTCCCCCAGGCCCTGGCCCGGCTCACCCCGGACCAGCGCCGAGCCGTGCAACTGCGCTACCTCGACGGACAGCCACGCACCGCCGTCGCCACGCAGATGGGCCGCACCGTCGACGCGATGCGCTGGCTCGAAGGCCGCGCGCTGCGCCGCCTGCACGAACTGTGCACCGCCTGAACCGTCGAACAACCCCCCGAACCGCCTGCCGCCACCCCGCCGCCAGCCACGGCGGCGGGGCCATCCCCCCATGCCCGGCAACCGCAAAGGAGTACCAGCACCATGGCCAAACTGATCCGGCACATCGTCACCGACGACCTCGACAACAGCACCGACGGCGTCGCCACCTACACCTTCGCCCTCGAAGGCGTCACCTACGAGATCGACCTGACGCCCGGCAACATCGACCGGCTCCGCACCACCCTGGCCCCGTACACCGCCGCCGGACGCCGGCTGCCGAAACGGCACGCCACCAACCGCGCCGCCGCTGCCGCGAGCAGCACCGATGACGCCACCCTGGTGCGTGCCTGGTGGGCCGAGCACCAGCAGCGCCTCGACCTGCCCGCCCACCGCGACCGCGGCACGATCCCGACCCGGGTCCGCCTCGCCTACGTGGAGCGGCACGCCCAGCCGCGCCGCGGCATCCGGTAACACCCCGCGCGGCACGCCCTGGCCACACACCGGCCGGTCCACACACTCGTGGACCGGCCGGTACCGGCGTCTGCGGCCGTCCACGCGGCCCACGCGGCCCACGCGGCCCACCCGGGCCCGCGCACAGCGGCACGGCCGATCCGGCGGCTCCATCGCCGTCATCGACATCCACCACTGCGGCAGTACTGCGTCCGCCCATCTGCGGGGCGTGGACGGCACCGTGCCGACCGCGCCCGTCGGTGTGACCCCCGAAGTCCGGGCACACCGACTTGCCCTTTACCCGCCGGTCAAGCGTGCATCAGTGCACGCCTCACCACGAAACCCTGCCACGGCAGGAGAAACGGGGCCCGACATGCCCAACCGAACCGACCCCAGCACCGCCAACGGCACACCGCCGCTGGACAGCAAGTCACGGCAGATCCTGGACGCCCTCGCCGAGCTCGGCGAGATCACCGCCGGGAACCTCGCCGAGCGCACCGGCATGGCCTACCCGACGACGACGAAGAAGCTGCGCAACCTCGACAGCGCCGGGCTCGCCAGCTCCCGCAAGGCCGACAACGGCCAGATCGTGTGGTACCGCACCGACACCGAGCAGCCGGCCACCGAAACCAGCACCGACACGGCACCCGCGGACACCACCGAAGCGGACCGCGCCACGCAGCATCCGGCATCCGACGCCACAAACGCCGGCGCCGCTGCGAAGCCCGAGCCCGAGCTCGAGCTCGAGCTCGAGCCCGAGCCCGAGCCCGAGCCCGAGCCCGAGCCCGAGCCCGGGCCCGAGCCCGAGCCCGGGCCCGCGACGGTTCTGCCGTCCGACGTTCTGGACGATGAGCCTCCGGCATCTGACACCGATGAGTCCTGGCAGACCACTCCGACGGCGCCGGAAGGCGCGCTCGGTGACCCGACCGGCGAACCAGGCGAGGTCCGGCCCGTGGCCGACGCGATGTCGGTCCCCACGCCGGCGGAAGCCGACGCTGCGGTCGCGGACATCAGCAGGGCCGCAGGCGATGACGCCGACGCGGACACCGGCACTGCCGAGCCCGCCGTGGCTGCCGAGCCCGCCGTGGCTGCCGAGCCCGCCGTGGCTGCCGAGCCCGCCGTGGCTGCCGAGCCCGCCGTGGCTGCCGAGCCCGCCGTGGCTGCC